>NZ_MBEM01000082.1:0-42763 GCF_001954045.1 Mycobacterium sp. SP-6446
CCGGCCCCAACTGGGGCGCACCCCCGCCCCAACAATCCTGGAACCAACCACCCAAACCCAAACGCAACCCCTGGCCCATCATCGCCGCCGTCGCGGTTGTGCTCGTCGTCGCCGTCGCCGGCGTGGGTATCTGGCTGATGATCCGGCCCAAACCGGCGCCCCCGCCGCCCGACCCGATACCGGCCGACCGTCTGAGCGCGCTCCTATTGGGCCCGTCGGACATCAACTCCATCATGGGCTCGTCGACCATGGAGCCCGGCAAACCCATTCAGTCCATGGATACCTCGTCGGTGACGCTGTCGTCGCCGGACTGCCAGGGTGCGCTCTACACCAGCCAGGATCCGGTGTACGCGGGCAGCGGCTACACCGGAGTGAGCGGGCTGGTTTCCTCGGAACCGGGGGACAACTACGACCACTGGGTCAACCAAGCCGTGGTTCGCTTTCCGTCGGCCGATAAAGCCAAGTCGTTCATGCAGACCGCCGCCGGCAAGTGGAAAGGCTGTGCCGGCAAGACGGTGACTGTGACGAACAAGGGCAAGACGTACCGGTGGACGTTCGCCCAAATCAACGGCAGCCCACCGAAAATGACGGTGCTGGACACCCAGGAAGGCGCCGACGGCTGGGAGTGCGAGCGCGCGATGAGTCAGGCGAACAACGTGATCGTCGACGTCAATGCGTGCGGCTACCACATCACCGATCAGGGCGGTCAGATCACCGACAAGATCGTCGGCAAAATCGCCACCGAGTAGTCATAACGAAAAGTCATACGGCTGGGTCGATTACAGATCCGGCCCCTCCGCGCGCAGATCATCGACCGCCGACATCGCGTCCCGCAACTTGGCGAGCCACTCCTCGGTGTGCTCACCCACCAGCTTGACCGCCCAGGCCAGCGCGTCGGCACGGGACCGGGCGACACCGGCGTCGACCAACGTGTCGAGCACCTGGCGTTCCGGCTGCTTCAAGCGCGTCATCACGGGTACTGCGATGTGCGTGAACAGAATTCGCTCGCTGCCGGTCTTGGAGCCGACCTCTACGCCCCAGGAAACCTTGCGGCCGTAGCGATCCTGCGCTTCGTCGGCGATGTTCATCCGCTCGGACCGGGTCTCCTCGCGGAAGCGCGACACCCGGCCTTCGGCGCGGGCCTCGCTCTCGTCGCCCTCGGGTTCCGCCAGCTTGCCGATGACGGTGATCTCTTCCCGGTCGACGATGACGGTGGGATCGCCGTCGAACCAGCTTTCGGGTAGGCGTCCGGCGAACCATTCCGCGGCGCCGCTGGCATCCGGTTGCTGGGCTTGGTGCCAGCCCCCCGGCCGGCCGTAGCGCCGCCCGGCGGTGTGATGTGATTTCATGATTACATAATTACACGCTTACACATCTATGGGAACAGTGTTCACCCGGAGCGAACCTGAGCGAGGTTGCGGACGCCGGCGGAGGGCGGCGAGTAGCACCGACACGACGCGCTGTCCGCCGCGCGAACGATCGCGTCCCTGCGCGGGAAAAGCGTTGATATGCATCGTCGGGCGGCGTATTTTTGGGAGCGAAGCAGGCCCGGAAGCGACCATCTCGAAGCGCCGGAAGAAGGGGAAGAAACCGGCCGCGTAGGACATAGTCCAACGCCCCCCAAGAGTCGCCCGGGCCTGCCCCTATTTGCGCTATGTGCTTGAGGCTGCCCGGCTGCGCGAACGGTTGGGCTCACCGCCTCGGCGAATACGGAAGAGTTTGACCTCGTTCTTGATGCCCTTGAGGCGGCGCGCCCCGGCGAACGACCCCTCGAAATCACCGGCGTCGCCGATGGTCTCCCAGACCGAATCGGCGACCAGCACCGTGCCCGGTCGCGCCACTCCGGTGACGCGGCTGGCCACGTTGACCGGACTACCGAACCAGTCCCCGGCCCGGCTGACCGCCATCCCGGACGCCACTCCGGCCCGCAACCGGGGAAAGTCGTTGTCGGTGTCGACGGTTTCGACGAGCTTCACCACGACATCGAGCAATGGCGCCGGTTCGGGGCAGACGAACATCACCGCGTCGCCGATCGACTTGATGAACCGCACCGGCGGTGTGGTCACGTCGCGGGCGAGGTAGCCCAGCCGGGTGGCGAGCTGGCCCAGGTCTTCGGCCGGAATCGCCTCACCGAGCCGGGTGAACCCGACGAGGTCGGCGAAGGCGACGGTGACCTGGCGCGCTCCGGGCAGCGGCTTGCCCGCGGCCCGCTCCGCGGCGTTGACCGCCTCGGTTTCCATCGTGTGGCGCAGCTGCATGAACAGCATGTTCTCGACGAGCGGCCCGAGCAGCGGCGCGATCCGGCCGACCAACGCCTTGGACGCCTTGGCGATTTCCAGCTCGGTGGCGCCGGGCCGCATAATCGCCGACAGCGCGGTGAAGCGCATGACCTCGGCGGTGCGCGACAGGCCTTCGGCGAGCACCCGGACCACGAGCACCAGTTTGTCGGGATCCAGGCCTAGTTCGAGGAATCGCTGGGTCAAGGCTGCGGCCTCGCCGTCGGCGCGCATGTGCACGGCGGCGTCGGGGTCGTCGACCCGGGCCAGACCAATAGCGCGCTGCACCCGCTGGAGCAGATCCAGGTCGATGCCGTAGGTCTCGCTGATCTCCCGGGTGGACACGTACGTGCCGTCGTCGCCGATCAGGTGGCGGCTGGCCAGCAGCAGCGGCGGGTGGGCCGTCCGAATTTCTTCGGCGGTGATGCCCTGCTCGAGCAGCCACTCCACGAGCTCCGCACGCTCGGCCCGCGCGGTGCCCTCGAGACCGTCGAGCAGATCCTCGTCCACGTGGTCAACGTACAACGCCGCCGCGCGATGATGTGCGGTGATGAGTACACCGCTACTCCAGGGATTCCCGCCGGTTGTCGACGAGCGCGCCACGGTGCTGGTCCTGGGGTCATTTCCGAGTGTCCAATCGCTGGCGGCCGGCCAGTATTACGCGAACCCGCGAAACGCGTTCTGGCCAATCATCAGTGAGCTTTTCGGCGTCGACGCGACCGCGCCGTATGACTCGCGGCTGCGCGCGCTGCGATCACACGGTGTCGCGCTCTGGGATGTGCTGCACCGGTGCCGCCGGGTCGGCAGCGCGGACTCGGCGATCGACCCTAAAAGCTTGGTGGCCAACAACTTTGCCGAGCTCTTCGCCAAGTACCCGGCCATCGCGCGGGTCTACTTCAACGGTGCCAAGTCGGCCGATCTCTATCGCCGGCTGGTCCCTCCGGTCGCAGGGATCCACTACCAACGGTTGCCTTCGACCAGCCCGGCTCATGCCGTGCGCCCAGGCGTCAAACTTGCGGCCTGGCGGGTGATCTCCGCAACGTCATGAGAGCGGCGGGCGCCGGTGGGCCCACGGTCTGGCCGACTCGAGCTGGGCGGAGAGCGACAACAGCGTCGCTTCGTCGTACGGCCGGCCGACCAGTTGTATCGCCAACGGCAGTCCGTCGCCGTCGAAGTCCCACGGCACCGCCGCGGCCGGCTGGCCGGTCAGGTTCCACACCTGCTGATAAGGAACACGCTGCCCCGCCGCCAGCAGCGTCCAGGTGGCGCCGCGGCGTTGGTAGGCGCCGATCCGCGACGGGCCCGTCGCGTTGCCCGGCGTGACGACGACGTCGACATCGTCGAAGATCGACTGCACCCGATTGCTCAGCGACGCCTCCGCGGCGCGCAGCGCGGCCATCCGCCGATCGGAGAAGAACGATCCCGCCCGCGCCAGATTTCGGGTGCGCGCTTCGAGGCGTTCCGGGTGGGCCAGCGCGTCGGCGTCGTCGCATATGCCCCGCAGATAGCGCGGCAGGTAGTTCGCGTAAAGCGTCGGCGGATATTCGGGGTCGCGCGTGATGACCTCGTGGCCCAGCTCGCGAAGCAGCGCACCGGCCTCCTCGACCGCCGCGAGCTGTCGCTTCCCGACCCTGGCGGGGAACGGCGTTGGAACCTTGGTGCTCAAGGCGATTCGCAGCTTGCCGGGATCGCGAGCGGCCGCGGCCACGAACTCGCCTTCGGGTCCGGGCACGGTCGTCGTCGCGTCCAGAAACAGGGCGGCGTCCATGACAGACCGGGCGATCGGGCCGTTGACGCTCAGCCCGTACCAGGCGTCGTCATGCGGCTCCAGCGAGATCCGGTCGCGTTGCGGTTTCAGCCCGAACAGCCCACACCAGGTCGCCGGGATCCGGATGGAACCACCGCCGTCGGATCCAAGCGCGAGCGGCGCCAGCCCGGCGGCCACTGCCGCGGCGCTGCCACCGCTGCTGCCACCCGGCGTCCGCTTCAGGTTCCACGGGTTGCGGGTCGCCCCGAACGTCAACGACTCGGTGTAGGGAAACATCATCAGCTCGGGCACATTGGTCTTGCCGATGACGACCGCACCGGCGGCGCGTAGTCGGCGGACCACTTCCCCGTCGGACGTCACCGCGGGACGGTGTCCCCCGCTGCCGAAGGTCGTCACCTCGCCGGCGACGTCGACGTCGTCCTTGATCGCGATCGGCACCCCGAGCAGCGGCAAGCGCTCACCGGCGTCGAGGCGGTCCTGCGCCATCGCGGCCTCGTAACGCGCGGTGTCCGAGAGCACCACGCGGTAGCAGCGCAACTCGCTGTCCAGCCGCGCAATCCGCTCCAGGTAGACCTCGAGCAGCTCCGGGGCGGTCAGTTCACCGTCGGCCAGCATCCGGGCCTGTTCGGCCGCGCCGGCAAAGGCCACCTCGCGAGCGTCCACTGCGGCAGCGTATCGCCCCGAATGAGCCAGCCAGTACCGTAGGCGACATGTCCTGCGTGTTCTGTGCGATCGCCGCCGGGGAGGCCCCGGCCGACAAGATCTACGAGGACGACGACTACCTCGCGATCCTCGACATCCGCCCGTTCACCCGCGGGCACACCCTGGTGCTCCCCAAGCGCCACACCGTCGATGTCACCGACACCCCGCCGCAGACGCTGGCCGAGATGATCACCATCGGCCAACGAATCGCGCGCGCGGCCCGCGCGACCGAGTTGGCCGACGCGACGAACATCGGGATCAACGACGGCCCCGCCGCTTTTCAGACGGTGCGCCACATTCATCTGCACGTGCTGCCGCGGCGCAACGGCGACAAGCTTTCGGTCGCCAAGGGGATGCTGCTGCGCCGCGACCCGGACCGGGAGGGCACCGGCCGGATTCTGCGGGACGCCCTCGCCCGGATCGACGCAAGTCAGTCAGACTGAACCAATGGACAATCTGACAATGGTGGAGCGCCTGGTACTCGTCCCGTTCCTGCGCATTCACGACGCCGTCTACCGGAAGACCGACGGCCGCATCGGACACCGGATCCCGGGAATGCCGCCCAGCCTCCTGTTGCACACCGTCGGCGCGAAGACCGGTCAGCCGCGGAGCAGCACGCTGACCTACGCGAAGGACGGCGACTCGTATCTGGTCGTCGCGTCCGCCGGCGGCAACGACAAGTACCCCGGCTGGTACCACAACCTGCGGAAGCAGCCGAATGCCGAGATCAACGTCGGCTCCAGGCGACTCCCGGTCACCTCGCGCACGATCGCCCCTGACGACTCCGACTATCCGAGGATGTGGGAGCTCGTCAACAAGAACAACGCCAACCGGTACAGCGGCTACCAGAGCCGGACGTCGCGGCCGATCCCGGTCATCGCGTTGACGCCCGCATAAAAACTGCACGAGCTGCGGAAAAGCGTCAGCAAACCCTGCCGAGCGGTTTATTCTGCCCTAGCGCGGTGAAGCCGGGATGCGTTCACCGCAAAGCGCGGACCGGCTGGAGCGGCGATGACACGCTGGACGGGAAATCCCTGGCGGCGCCTCGGCCTGCCCGCGCACATCGGTTGGCTGGTCGCCGGAGGGTACGGTGTGGCGGCCCTGCTGGTCGCGGCCTCGTCGATCTGGCGCTGGCGCGGCGCGTATGCGACTCGGCCCGTCGACGAAGTCGTGTTCGCGCTGTGTCTGGTGGCGGCGGCGGCATGCGCCGGCTATGCGGCCCGTTGCTCGACGGAGCGGCGCCGCCGATTCGGCTGGCTGGCACTGGTGACCGCCCTCGTGGGCTGGGCGATCGGTGAGGTCCTCTGGTCGGTGTATGAGGTGCGTCCGGTAATCGAGCACGCCAGGCACCCCGCCGCGGCTGAGGCCGTGTTCACTTTGTATCCGATCGGGGCCCTGACTTCTTTGGTCCTGTTGTCCAAACTGTCTCGCCACAGTCCGCGCCGACTCGTGCTGGACGGTCTGATCGTGGCGACCTCGCTGTTCGTCATCTCGTGGGTATTCGTCCTCGACAAACAGCTGCGCGAGGACACCGGCTCACGGCTGGCCACGCTCGTGGAGGTCTTTGCCGATGTCGTCATCCTGTCGACGGCGATCCTGATGCTGTCACGGGCCCGTCCCGGCGAACCCCCGAGCCGGACCCTGCTGGGCGGCGGGATCGGGACGATCGCCATCTCCGACATCGCGATGGTTTTCCAAACTGGGGTGGGCAGCTATCACCTGGGCGATCTGTCCGACCTAGGGCGGGTGGCCGGCTTCGCCCTGATAGCGCTGGCCGGCCTTACCAGCGTCCGCGAGTCGCCCGTGGCGTCGCCGCCAAATCAGACACCGTTGCGCGCCCTGCTCTGGCTGCCATACCTGCCGCTGCTGCTGGCAGCCGCGGTCGGGCTGGGCCACGCACTGGGCCAGATGGCGCACGGGCCGCTGCTCGCCGCCCTCGGCATCCTCGTCGCCGGCGTGCTCGTTCGACAATTCCTGGTCCTGGTCGAAAACCAGAGATTGTTGTCCGAAGTCGCGCGGGAAGCGTTTCGTGACAGCCTGACCGGTCTGGCAAATCGGACACAGTTCCTGCGCGAATTGGAACAGGCCGTCGCTCAACGCCTTCCCGACGCGACACCCATTGCGGTGTTGTGCCTCGATCTCGACAACTTCAAGTTGGTCAACGACGCGTTGGGCCACCCGGCCGGCGACGAACTGCTGATCCGCGTCGCCGGGCGGCTCACCGCCTCGCTCGGGGAGGACGGCACCGTGGCGCGCCTGGGTGGCGACGAATTCGCCGTCCTCATGGAGGGTTCGGTCGAAGAATTGCAAGAGGCGGCGCACCGGGTTCTGCAGGCCTTCACCGCGCCGATCGTGATCGACGGTGTGCCGGTGGCGGTCCGGCCGAGCATCGGCTTCACAATGGCCACCGCAGACTCCACTTGCACCGTCGACCAGCTCATCCGGCACGCCGACTTGGCAATGTATGCCGCCAAACGCGAAGGCGGCCAACGTATCCGAAGCTTCGTGCCCGATCTGCCCCTGTCCCAGGGGTTCCAGCAGTTCAGTGACCCGCCGATGGCGGCCGTCGAAGATCGGCTAGCCGCCACCGCCGTGCACCATGAAACGGAGCCCGCGGTCGAGCCTATGGCCGAAGTCAGGGTGACCACACCGGACCAACCGCACGACAGACCCGACGGCGTTCGGTGGCCGCCGAGGTCAATCCGAATTGCCCTGGGGCTGTTGCTGGTTGGTGTGATCGCCTTCGGCGCGACGAGCATCCTCAACCCGAGCGCCGGGCACAGCGTCTTCTCCAAATCCGCGTACGCGGCGTTGAACCTTTTGGCGGCCGCGGTGATTGCCTCTCGCGCGTATCGCGTGCCGGCCGACCGTTTGGGCTGGGCCCTGATCGCGGCCGGCATGGCGGTTTCGGCGCTGGGTGACGTCATCTACGACCTACGCGTGCCGGACGGTCAGTCACCCTCGGTGGCCGACCCGGAGTACGTCCTGTTTTACCCGTTGGTTTATGCCGGGCTCGTCGTAGTCATGCGGGCGCGCCTGACGCGGGTGCCGATCCCGATCCGGCTCGATGCGCTGGTGTGCGGGCTGGCCACCGCCGCGGTGGCCGTGGCGCTGTGGACGGGACCCATCCACGCGGCCGCGACCCGCGCACCGGCAACCGTACTCATGGGCCTGATCTATCCATGCGGCGACCTGGTGCTGCTGGCCCTGGTCGCCGGCATGCTGCCGATACTCGGGTGGCGCAACGGATTGCGTTGGGGCCTACTCGTTTTGGGCTTTATCGGTTTCGCTGTCGCGGATACGGCGTATTTATTTCAGACCTCCGAGGGCACATACCGGGTCGGCAGCGCGCTCGACGCCCTCTGGCCCGCTGCGTCGCTACTGGTGGCGACGGCGAGCTGGACCCCGAGGTCGTCCGTGGTGCCGCTGCCGCGACGCGGGCTTAGCTACTACGCCATGCCGGTGGCGTGCACGGTCGCGGCGCTTGCGGTCGTCGTCTTGAGTCAGCACTCCCGCCTGGCGGCCACCCTCGCCGCGCTGAGCCTGATCGCGGTCACCGCGCGGTTTTCCGTCACCTTCCGCGACGTCAGCATGCAGGCCGAAAGCCACAAGCTGGCGATGACCGACGAGCTGACGGCGCTGCCCAATCGGCGATCGCTGGCGACGGCCCTCACCGCGCTGGCCGACTCCGTGCGGACGGGACCCCAACCGACAAACTCACCGGAACTCTCTCCTGCACTGAGAACCCCCTCACGCCAAGCGCTTCTGATAGTGAAGCTCTGTGACTTTCACAAGATCACCGGCTCGATCGGCCGCCACTTCGGCGACGAACTGTTGTGCCGCGTAGCGGATCGAATTGAGAAGAGCGTCCGCCGCGAGGACGTGGTCGCCCGCACCGGTGATGACGAGTTTGCGATTCTGCTTGCCGATGGGCCCGACGTCATTGCCGTTCGCGCACAGGCAGGTCGCTTACTCGAGGCGTTGAGCGAGCAGTTTGCGCTGGATCCGATGACCGTGCAAGTCGACGCGTGCATCGCGATCGCGCTGTACCCGGACCACTGCGACCACCCACAGGAGCTGCTGAATCGGGCGGAAACGGCCATCCCGCAAGCCAAGACCGCCAATAGCAAGATCGCGGTGTATGAGCCGGCGTTCGAGCTGTATCGCGACAACGACCCCAACCTGATCGACGAACTACGCGCGGCGCTGTTCGACGGTGACGAACTGACGCTGTATTACCAGCCGAAGATCAATGCGCGCGACGGCAGCGTGCACAGCGTCGAGGCGCTGCTGCGCTGGCACCATCCCACCCGCGGATTACTGCTACCCGAGGAATTCCTGCCCGCCGCCGACCGCGCCGGCCTGATGCGAAAGGTGGCCAACCGCACGCTCAATCGCGCCCTCGAACAGATCCGGTCCTGGCGTGGGCAGGGCATCGCGCTCGCCGTCGCCGTCAACCTCTCGACAACGAACCTGCTCGACCTCGACCTGGTCGGCACCATCGAACGGCTGCTGCAGACCTACGGCTTGCCCCCCGACGCCCTCATCATCGAGATCACCGAGAGTGCGCTCGTCGATTCGGCGCGATCCCGAAACACCGTCGCCGAGTTGCAACGCCTCGGCGTTCGCATTTCGATCGACGACTACGGCACCGGGTGGTCGTCGCTGGCACGCCTGCAGGACGTCTCGGTCGACGAGCTGAAACTCGACCGGATATTCGTGGCGCGGCTGGCCCAAGACCCGCGATCGGTCGCCATCGTGCGCTCCACGGTGGCCTTGGCGCGCAGCCTCGGAGCCGACCTGGTCGCCGAGGGAGTCGAAGACGAGATCACGCTCAGCGCGCTGCGGCGGTATGGCTGCACGATCACGCAGGGCTTCGTCCACAGCCCGCCACTGCCCGCACCCGAATTGCGGCGGTGGATCGCCAGCCACGCACCCGGTTCGGATTCGAAATCCGAAGCGGGAGTGAGCGACTGATCGGCTAGAAGAGCTCCTTCGCCAGCAATTCCAGGGTCGCCACGCGCGCCGGCGCGGTCTTGGGATCGGTACCGCGATGGGCCGAGGCGACCGGGTTGACCATCACCTCGTCGACGCCGAACCGTTCGGCAAATGCCCGCACCTGTTCGGCGGCCTCTGCGGGCGCACCCAGCACGGCACGCTGCAGGCCGCTTTCCACGATGCGCTGCTGCTGCGGTGTCAGCTCCGCGACTTGAGCTTCCTCGACCAGGGGCACCGGCCCGAGCGGCTGCCCGGTCCGTAGCTTCGCCATCATCTGGAGGTTGGGCAGCATCAACGCCGTTGCCTCGTCGCGTGTTTCGGCGACCGCGGCGTTGACCGTCAGAAACGTCACCGGCTCCGCCGCGAGGTCGCTGGGCCTGAACCGGGAGCGGTAGAGCTCGAGCGCCTCTTCGGTTCCCTTGCCGGAGAAGTGATGGGCGAACACGTACGGCAGCCCCTTGGCGGCGGCCAAATGCGCCGAGTACATCGACGATCCCAGCAGCCACAGTCGCGGTTCGGTGGCGGCGGCCGGGGTGGCCTTCAGCGTGTAGTCCCCGGAACGCAGTGGCACCCGCACTCCGCGCGCACTCATCAGTGCCGCCACGTCGTCGAGGTATTCGGGGAAGTGCTCGATGTCTTCCTCGCCACGGCCGCCGCGCAGGGCATACGACGTCACTGGGTCCGACCCTGGCGCCCTGCCGATGCCTAAGTCGATCCGACCCGGGGCGGCCGCCTCCAGCAGCGCGAACTGCTCGGCCACCGCCAGCGGCGCGTGGTTGGGCAGCATCACGCCACCCGACCCGAGCCGCATCTGTGAGGTCTGCGCGGCCAGGTAGGCGATCAAGACCGGCGGGCTGGTGGCCCCCACCGACGGCATGTTGTGGTGTTCGGCGACCCAGTAGCGGGTGAAACCCAGACGATCGGCGGACTGCGCCAGCGCCACGGTGGCCGCCAGCGCATCGGAGGTCGTCTGATCGGTGCGCACCGGGACGAGGTCAAGGACGGAAAGTCGCACGATGGCGTCAACGCATGCGGGCCGGCGAACGTTCCCGGCTCAGGGCTGTTGGGTGTGAACACAGGGCGGGATTTTGGCCGATTTGTCGCCCAGGCTGCACACTCAACGCCGTCAGCGGAGATCGTTGACGTCGCACGCTCAGTAGTCCTTGAGGGTGAGCGAGTTCACGATGTTGTCGAAGACGTCCTGCGGGATCGGCGCACCGCCGGGGATGTTGTCGATCACCAGCCACTGGTTGCGCTTGACGTAGTCGTGAAACTCCTTGTGGTAGTTGGCAAAGCCGAGTTCGTAGTCCTCGCCCGCCGCGGCGAGCTCACCCGCCAGGACGTAGGCGCCCAGCAGCGCGACGCTGGTGCCCTGGCCCGACAACGGCGAGCAGCAATACCCGGCGTCGCCGACGAGGGCCACCCTGCCCTTCGACCAGCGGTCCATCTTGATCTGCGCCATCTCGTCGAAGTAGAAGTCCGGAGCGCTCCGCATGTACTCCAGCAGCTGCGGGCGCACCCAGCCGTCGTCGGCCATCCGCCGTTCCAACTCGACGAGCTGGGCCTCGGTGTCGCGGTAATCGATCCGCAGGTCGGGATCCATGAAGCCGACCATGGCCCGGGCCTCGGAGTTGTCGCGCGCGCTGTAGAGGCCGACCATGGTGGAGTCGCCGTAATGCCACCGCTGCCAGTAGTCGAGGTCCAGGAAGTTGGGCACGGTGAAGATCGCCGCGTGGGTACCCAGCCGCTCGATGAATTGCTCCTCCGGGCCGAAGGCCAGTCGGCGCACGTTGGAGTGCAACCCGTCGGCGCCGATCACCAGGTCGAAGCTGCGCGCGGCGGCGCGCTCGAACGTCACCGCGACCGAGGTGCCGTCGTCCTCCAACGCGACGATGCTGTCGTCGAACAGGTATTCGGTGTTCAGTTGGGTTGCCTCGTAAAGCAATTCGACGAGATCGTCACGCAGCAGTTCGATGTCGGGGTTGGCGATGAGCCCGCCGGTCGGCGTCGATTCGGTGTCCTGGGACAGCTCGTTGCCGTCGCGGTCGACGACGGACGCGCCCCTGATGCGGGTGCGGCGGTGATCGGCGGCGGCCCGCAGCGCCATGCGTTCGAGCACGCTCAGGGCCGGGCCCCGCACGTCGATGGCCTGACCGCCCGGCCGCAGCCCAGGATGGCGTTCCACCACGGTTACCGAATAGCCATGGTGCGCAAGCCAATACGCCGCAGTCGTGCCGGCCACGCTGGCGCCGGACACCAGAATATCGGTCACTTGATTCCTGCCAGCCTCTTCGCGTGGGTGAAGACGTCGTCGAGCATTACCGGAGTCAACCTACCGGTGAACATGTTTTGCTGGCTGGGGTGGTAGCAGCCGAGCAGACGCACGCCGGACGGCAGCGTCGCGACGGCCCCATGCCCGAACCGCGGTTTGCGCATTCCGGCCACGCCGGGTAGCCGCAGCGCGATCTGCCAGGCGAACCCGCCCAGGGCGACGACGACGCGCACATGGTCGGACACCAATCGCCATTCGGCATCCAGCCAGGGCCAGCAGGTGTCCCGTTCCGCGGTGGTCGGCGCGTTGGCCGGAGGTGCGCAACGCACGGGTGCGGCGATCCGAATTCCGTTGGCCCGCAAGCCGTCCGCGGCGTCGACGCTGGTCGGTGAATTCACCAGCCCGGCGCGATAGAGCGCCGCGTAAAGCTGATCCCCGGACCTGTCGCCGGTGAACATGCGGCCCGTCCGGTTGGCGCCGTGCGCGGCGGGCGCCAACCCGACGATCAACACCCGCGGGCGTTCGGATCCCCACCCCGGCACCGGGCGCCCCCAATAGGGCTGGTCGGCAAAGGCTCTGCGCTTGATGACGGCGACATCTTCCCGCCAACTGACCAGCCGCGGGCAGGCACGGCACACGCTGACCACCGCATCGAGCTCCGGTATCGAAGCGGCCCAGGCGGCCAGCGCCGAAACCTGCGCGGCGTCGGCGGCCACCGGGGTCTGCGGGGTGGCCGGGTCGCCCGGCCAACCGCTGCCGGGCGCGACGGGAGAGCCGAACGCCTGGCCGGTATTCGGATGGGCGAGCACATGAACATCCTGCATTCACGCGGTGCGACCGAAAAATTCGGTCGCCCTAAATGCGGCTTTGGCATAAATTCAGCCGCGATATCCCATGAAAAGCACCGGCCCCGCGGTTCTGATCCTGTTCGCCACGCTGATGGCGGCGGCGGGAACCGGCATCTCGATCGTCGCGTTCCCCTGGCTGGCGTTGCAACACAACGGCAGCGCGCGGGAGGCGTCCATCGTGGCGGTAGCGATGACGCTGCCGCTGGTGCTGTCCACGCTGGTCGCGGGCACGGCCGTCGACTCGTTCGGGCGGCGCCGGGTGTCGCTGGTCTCCGATTCGCTGTCCGGCACCGCGGTGGCCGCCGTGCCGCTGATCGCCTGGTTTTTCGGTCCGAGAGCGATCAACGTCGTCGACCTCGCGGTGCTGGCCTTCTTCGCGGCCGCTTTCGACCCGGCGGGGACCACGGCGCGGGAGTCGATGCTGCCCGAGGCCGCCGGCCGGGCGCGCTGGTCGCTGGACCGGACCAACAGCATCTACGAGGCGATTCAGAACCTCGGGTTCATCGTCGGTCCGGGTATCGGCGGTTTGATGATCGCCACGGTCGGGGGCGTCAACACGATGTGGCTCACCGCCGGGTTGTTCGGGTTGTCGATCCTTGCGATCGCGGCGCTGCGGCTCGAGGGTGCCGGCAAGCCACATCACGCGACCCGGCCCACCGGGCTGGTGTCCGGCATCGCCGAGGGGCTGCGATTCGTCTGGAACCTGCGGGTGCTACGGACGCTCGGGGTGATTGACTTGTTCGTCACCGCGCTGTACTTGCCGATGGAAAGCGTGCTGTTTCCAAAGTATTTCGCCGACCGCCACCAACCGGCGCAGCTGGGTTGGGCGTTGATGGCGCTGGCGATGGGTGGCGTGGCGGGCGCGCTCGGCTATGCGGTGCTGTCGAGATTCATGCGGCGACGCGCGGCCGTGCTGACCGCGACCCTCACCTTCGGTGCGGCAACGGTCGGAATCGCGTTCCTGCCGCCGTTGCCGGTGATCCTGGCGCTGTGCGCGGTGACCGGCGTGGTCTACGGGCCGATTCAGCCGATCTACAACTACGTGATGCAGACGCGGGCGCCGCATCATCTGCGCGGTCGAGTGGTCGGCGTGATGACGGGGCTGACCTATGCCGCCGGCCCGTTGGGCCTGCTGGTGGCGGGTCCCCTGGCGGACGCCGCCGGACTGAAGGCCACGTTCTTGACGCTGGCGGTGCCCATCCTGTTGATCGGGCTCGTCGCCTGCGGGCTGCCGT
Organism: Mycobacterium sp. SP-6446; assembly: GCF_001954045.1. NCBI lineage: Bacteria > Bacillati > Actinomycetota > Actinomycetes > Mycobacteriales > Mycobacteriaceae > Mycobacterium > Mycobacterium sp. SP-6446. The sequence continues at coordinate 14,100 of NZ_MBEM01000082.1, forward strand.
CGCTGCGCGAACTGGACCGCGCGCCGAAGTTCGCTGTCGAACCCCGACCTTGAAACGGCCTAGGATCGGGCCGTGAACTCGGATGCGCTGGCCGGCCTGATCGCCGGGCTGCCCGACGGGACCGTCGTCACCGACCCCGCGATTACCGAGGGCTACCGCCAAGACCGCGCCTTCGACCCATCGGCCGGCAAGCCGCTGGCCGTCGTCCGGCCACGCACCACCGAAGAGGTCCAGACGGTGTTGCGCTGGGCCACGACCAACCGGGTGCCGGTGGTGCCGCGGGGAGCCGGCAGCGGGCTGTCGGGCGGAGCGACGGCGCTGGACAACGGGATTGTGCTGTCGACGGAGAAAATGCGCGACATCACCGTCGATCCGGTCACCCGCACCGCGGTATGCCAGCCCGGGCTGTTCAACGCCGAGGTGAAGAAGGCCGCCGCCGAGCACGGCCTGTGGTATCCGCCGGATCCGTCGTCGTTCGAGATCTGCAGCATTGGAGGCAACATCGCGACCAATGCGGGCGGACTGTGCTGCGTGAAGTACGGCGTCACGACCGACTACGTGCTGGGCATGCAGGTGGTGCTCGCCGACGGCACCGCGGTGCGCCTGGGTGGCCCGCGTTTGAAGGACGTAGCCGGCCTCTCGCTGTCCAAGCTGTTCGTGGGCAGCGAAGGCACGCTGGGCGTCATCACCGAAGTGACGCTGCGGCTGCTGCCCGCCCAGAACGTGTCGAGCGTGGTGGTAGCCACCTTCGCGACGGTGGAGTCGGCGGTGGACGCGGTCCTCGGGGTCGCCGCGCGGCTGCGCCCGTCGATGCTGGAGTTCATGGATTCGGTGGCGATCAACGCCGTCGAGGACACCCTGCGCATGGACCTCGACCGCGGGGCGGCCGCCATGCTGGTGGCCGGCTCCGATGAAAGGGGGCGCGCGGCGTCCGACGACGCCGAGGTGATCGCCGCCGTGTTCGCGGAAAACGGTGCAACGGAGGTGTTTTCGACCGACGACCCGGACGAGGGCGAGGCCTTCGTCGCCGCTCGCCGGTTCTGCATCCCGGCGGTGGAGGCCAAGGGCTCGCTGCTGCTCGAAGACGTCGGCGTGCCGCTGCCGGCGCTGGGCAAGCTGGTCACCGGGATCGAGCGCATCGCCGCCGAACGCGAGTTGATGATCTCCGTGATCGCGCATGCCGGCGACGGCAACACCCACCCGCTGATCGTGTACGACCCCGCCGATGCGGCCATGACAGAGCGCGCGCACCTCGCATTCGGCGAGATCATGGACCTCGCCGTCGGCCTGGGCGGCACCATCACGGGTGAGCACGGTGTCGGCCGGTTGAAGCGGCCGTGGCTGGACGGCTACCTCGGGCCCGAGGCAATGGAACTCAACCGGCGCATCAAGAAGGCGTTGGACCCGCTTGGCATCCTGAATCCCGGTGCGGCGATTTAGCTTTCGGTGTACCGACTGTGAATCTGGCGACGCGTTCGCGGCGTGTCGCGTCGTGAAATTCACGCTCGGCGGTTGGGGCGGCGTGCCTTAGAACGCGAAGCGGTTCAGCACGTCGTAATTGCCCAGCGGCGTGGCGTTGACCAGCCGCCACAGCAGGCGCAGCGGTGCCGACGGTATGCGCTCGTAGAGCGCCCCCACGGCGGACTGCTCGAGGAAGCGCAGCCGCGGGTTCCAGCGCTCGAGTTCGCGGGCGTCGCGGATGCCCCACTTGGTGATGCCCTTGGTGAGCACCTTGGACAACCGCGGCCCCATCGGCGAGGTCGTGTCGAAGAGGAGCTCGCCGCTGCCGAACCGGTCCGTGAGGCTCTGCAGCAGCATGCGCACCTGGGGCTCGGTGAGGTACATGACGAGACCCTCGGCGATCATCAGCATCGGGCGATCCGTCGGTATCTCGCCGAGCCAGTCGTCGGTCACCGACGAGCCGATCATCCGGTAGCCGTCGCGGTCGTCATACAGCTTGCGCCGCAACGCGATCACGTCGGGCTGGTCGACGTCGAACCACCGCACGGTTTCCGGCGGGTGCAGCCGGAACGCCCGGGTGTCCATGCCGCACCCGAGGTGCAGCACGACCGCGTCGGGATGGCGGCGCAAGAAGTCGGCGCTCCAGTCGTCGAACTGTTTGGCGCGCATGGTGACCAGGTACTGATTCGATCCGGGGTGCATGGCGCGGCGCATGCGGGCCCAGTCGTATTCGATGCGGTCCATGGCCTCAGCGGCCGCCGTGTCACCCAGAATCGGTGCTGGCGAACGGCTTTCGTATGCCCGCAGGTACAGCGTGCACAGGTTCGTCCATTCCACCGACCCCCACCGCACGTCGCGGAAGTCGACTTTGTCCGTCATCGTCATGACTTTCTCTTTCCCTCCCGATACTCGGTCCACATCCGCATCAACTGGTCGCGATAGTCCCGGGTGCAGAACTCGCAGAAATCGCGGAAGTCCTCTACGCGCTCCCGCTGCTCGGCGCGGTCCTCCCCCAGCACCGACAGCGCGAACTCGGCCGGCTCGATACCCAGACGCATCAGTGATAGCTGCGTTTCCATCACGCTGGTGAACCCGCCCGGCGTGACCCGGTAGAGGTGTTGACGGTTGGGGCTTGGCAACCGCTCGACCATGCCGCCTTCGAGCAGCTGCCGGGCGACGGTACTGATCGAGGCCTTGCTCACCGACAACGCATCGGCCAGCTGGCCCAACGACTGCTGCGGTGGATCGCAGATCAGTAGCCATCCGTATATCCGGCCCATGGTGCGGGTGGCGCCGAGGAGCTCGAAGAACAGCCCCATGCGGTCGACGAACTCGGCCTCTTCCGGTGACATCGGACTCCTACTTTTGTTCAGTACGAACTGAACGTACTGTACATGGTTTGCCACTGACCGGCACGTTGACATCAGCGCTGGAATGCCTTACATATAAGACATGTCGCTTGATCTGTCTCATAACGCGCCCGCTGCGTTCCGGCTCGCCACCGCCGACACCTGGCCCAACCCCTGGCCGATGTACCGCGCGCTGCGCGACCACGACCCGGTGCATCACGTCGTCCCCGAAGGCAGACCGGATCGCGACTACTACGTGCTGTCCCGGCACGCCGACGTCTGGGCGGCGGCCCGCGACCACGAGACGTTCTCGTCGGCGCAGGGACTGACGGTCAACTATGACGACCTGGAAATGATTGGGCTGCAGGACAATCCACCGTTCGTTATGCAGGACCCGCCGGTGCACACCGAGTTTCGCAAGCTGGTGTCGCGCGGTTTCACGCCGCGGCAGGTCGAGGCCGTCGAGCCCAAGGTGCACGAGTTCGTCGTCGAGCGCATCGAGAGGCTCCGCTCCGACGGCGGCGGCGACATCGTCACCGAACTGTTCAAGCCGCTGCCGTCGATGGTCGTCGCGCACTATCTCGGCGTGCCCGAGGACGATCGGGCCCAATTCGACGGCTGGACCCAGGCCATCGTCGCGGCGAACACCACCGAAGGCGGCGTCAGCGGCGCGCTGGAAAGTGCCGGCGATGCCGTCGGGTCGATGATGGCCTACTTCACGCGGCTGATCGAACGGCGGCGGACGGAACCCGAGGACGACACCATCTCGCACCTCGTCGCCGCCGGAGTCGGCGCCGACGGCGACATCTCCGGCACGCTGTCGATTCTGGCCTTCACGTTCACGATGGTCACCGGAGGCAACGACACCGTGACGGGGATGCTGGGCGGGTCGATGCCCTTGCTGCACCGGCGCCCCGACCAACGGCGACTTTTGGTCGCCGACCCGGCGCTGATCCCCGACGCGGTGGAAGAACTGCTGCGGCTGACCTCGCCGGTGCAGGGGCTGGCGCGCACGGCCACACGGGACGCGGCGATCGGTGACACGACCGTCCCGGCCGGCCGCAAAGTGTTGCTTCTCTACGCGTCCGCCAACCACGACGAACGCCAATACGGTTCGGACGCAGGCGAACTCGACGTGACCCGCCGCCCACGCAACATCCTGACTTTCAGCCACGGGGCGCACCACTGCCTGGGCGCGGCGGCGGCGCGGATGCAATCGCGGGTCGCGCTGACCGAACTGCTGGCCCGCTGCCCGGATTTCGAGGTGGACGAGTCCGCAATCGTCTGGTCCGGCGGCAGTTACGTCAGGCGCCCGCTGTCGGTGCCCATCACGGTGAAATCCTGATGCCCGACTGGCTGGCCTCGCACCGCAGCGAGGCGGCGGCGGACCGGATACTCGATGCCGCCGAGGAGCTTTACACGGTGCGCGACCAGGCATCGATCGGCATGAACGAAATTGCCCGTGCCGCAGGCTGTTCCCGCGCGACGCTATACCGGTACTTCGAGAACCGCGACGCCCTGCGCACCGCCTACGTGCACCGCGAGACCCGCCGGCTCAGCCGCGCGATCGCCGACGAGATCGACGGCATCGAGGATCCGCGCGAACGCCTGATTGCGAGCATCACCGCCACGTTGCGGATGGTTCGCGACAGCGCGGCATTGGCGGCGTGGTTCGCCGTCACCCGCCCCCCGATCGGCGGCGAGCTGGCCGAAAAGTCGGAGGTGATCACCGCGTTGGCCGCCGCGTTCGTGAGCTCGCTCGGTCCCGAAGAGCCCGCCGTCGTCGAACGCCGGGCCCGATGGGTGATTCGGGTGATCACGTCGCTGCTGATGTATCCGGGCCGCGACGAGGCGGACGAACGGGCGATGATCGAGGAGTTCGTCGTCCCGATCGTCACGCCGGTCGGCGCCCGTCACTAGTCGTCCACCCACGCGAGGACGCGGCGCCGCGCAACTATACCTATGTCTACTAGGGCTTTTTCGTCCAAACCGCTTTCTTGGGCGGCGCCGCAGCGCTATGTTATGGCCCATCGAGTTGTCGCAGAGCGATCGGTGGGGAGCAGACCAGGAGTCGAAGCGCGGGTGTCCGTGTGCGCACACGACGACGCGCTGCTACCGATAGCCAGCCAGCCGGCGCCACTCAGGAAGGATCGATAGTGACTTACCCGTGTTTGCCGCCCGAAATCAATTCGGCACGGATGCAAACCGGTGCGGGGCCGGGGCCCATGCGCGCGGCCTCATCGGCCTGGAGTGGGCTCGCCGGCGAATTGCGGTCGGCGGCGGACTCGTTTGCGTCGGTGACGTCGAACCTGTCGAGTGAGACGTGGCAGGGACCCGCGGCCGCAGCGATGGCGGCCGCAGCCGCGCCCTATGCCGCGTGGCTGAGCGCGGCGGCCGGGCATACCGAACGGGCCGCCGCCCAGGCCGCGGCAGTGGCGGCCTCGTTCGAGACGGCACACGCCGCCACCGTGCCCACGCCGGCGATCGCGGCCAATCGCGCTCTATTGGTGACGCTGGTGAGCACGAACTTTTTGGGGCTGAACACCCCGGCGATCGCGGCTACCGAATCCCATTACGACGAGATGTGGGCCCAGGACGTGACCGCCATGGCCCATTACCACGCCGGTGCGTCGTCGGCCTGGGCCGGGATGGCTCCGCTCACGCCGCTGCAGGCGAGGCTCCCGCAACTCGTCGCCACCTAATACCTAACCCGGTCAGTCGCGCACCCGGGTGAAACGGTGCAGCAGCCAGGCCAAGGGGATGGTCAGGGCCAGCGTCGCGACGTAGAGATACAGCATCGAGCCGGTGTAGACGTGGGCCCGCACCACATAGTCCATCGCGAACTCCATGGTCACCAGGTGGATAAGGAAGATCTCGTAGGAGATCTCGCCCAGCCACACCATGGGCCGGCTGGCCAGCAGCCGCGCATACAACCCCTGGTTACCGAGGGCCAACGGTGCCACCGCCAACACCGCGATCACGGCGTAGAAGCACGTCTTGTACAGCGCCTCCCCCAACGTTGCCGGTGAGGTGGTGGGCGCCCCCGCGATCGGGGTCGAGACTATGAAGTAGCAGATGACCGCCAGCGGTATTGCCACGAACGCATAGCACCGCACACCCATCCGCTGCAGCACCGTCAGCAGCATGCCGCCCAGGAACCAGGCCAGGTAGGTCGGTAGCCACAGCCGGGCGCCGTCGGGAAACCAGTGATCGGTATGCACCAGGACCAGCCATGCCGGGCTGAGCAACGCCATCGCCGCCAGCGCGCCGACAACCAGCCTCGGCTGCCAGCGCCGCCGCGAGACGAGCACCAGCAGCACGTAGGCCAGCAGGGGCAGCACCACGTAGAAGGCCGCCTCCACCGCCAGGCTCCACATCTGGGTCAGGCCCTGATGCAGGTACTTGCCGAGGTAGCCGTCGGTGTAGATCTGCGTCAGGGTGAGATTGCGCACCAGGCCCGTCCACGAGTGCCCGGGATTCGGTCCCGCCTCCCGGAAGTGGTACAGCACATAGGCAATCAGCACGGTGATGACGTAGGCGGGCATGATGCGCCGAACCCGGTGCCAGGCATAGCGACTCAGCGAGGGCGGCGGGCCATCGGTGGCGGCCGATTTGACCCACGGGCGGAACAGCAGGAAGCCGGACAGCACGAAGAAGATCGGAACGCCGATCTCCATCCGCGAGCCGACCAGACCCCAGTACCCGTGGGTGTACTTGCCGGTGGTGTAGGCGGCGTGGGTGCCGACGACCAGGAGGGCGGCGACCGCGCGGATGCCGGTCAGCGACGCGACTCGGTCCACATGGGCGACCTGCTCGAGCCCGCCCTGGGCGTCCCTCTCCTCGGACAGCGTCATCCGGCGCGTTTCTTGCGTGGTTTGGTCTTGCCGGAACCTCGATCCGGCCGCAGGTCGATCAGCACGCCCGAGATACGCGTGCGTTCAAGCTTTTTCACGGTCGCCTTCGGCAATTTGGCCGGAAGCTCCACCAGGGAGAAATCCGGGCCGATCGCGATGTGGCCGAAATCGCTGCGGTGCAGTCCGCCCTCGTTGGCGATGGCGCCAACGATCGCGCCGGGGCCGATCTTGTGACGCTTGCCCACGGAGATGCGATAGGTGGCGAAATCCCGTGTCTGCCGTGGCTTTTCGCGGCGTTCCCGACGCTCCTGACGCTCGCGCCGCTCGGGCGGCGGTTCGGGTGCCATCAGGAACTCCTCGCCGTCGCGCGACTGCAGGGCCAGCGCGGCGGCGATGTCGGCCATCGGGACGTCATGCTCGCGTTCGTAGTCCTCGACCAGCTTGCGGAACAGCTCGATTTCCGGACCGCCGAGGGCGCGGGTGATGGAATCGCCGAATTTCGCTACGCGCTGCGCGTTGACGTCCTCGACGGTGGGCAGCTCGGTCTCGGTGAGCGTTTGGCGCGTTGCCTTTTCGATCGCCTTCAGCAGGTGGCGTTCGCGCGGCGCGACGAACAACAGCGCGGTTCCCGAACGCCCGGCCCTGCCGGTGCGTCCGATGCGGTGCACGTAGGACTCGGTGTCGTGCGGGATGTCGTAGTTGAGCACATGCGATATCCGCTCCACGTCCAACCCGCGCGCCGCCACATCGGTGGCGACCAGGATGTCGATGCCCTTGGGGCCCCCGTCTCGCAACGCGGCTATCGTCCGCTCGCGCTGCCCCTGCGGGATGTCGCCGTTGATGGCGGCCGCGGAAAAGCCTCGGGCGCGCAGCTTTTCGGCCACCTCCTCGGTCGCCTGCTTGGTGCGCACGAAGACGATCATCGCCTCGAACGGCTCCACCTCGAGCACCCGGGTGAGCGCGTCCATTTTGCGTGGCCCGGCCACCTGGATGTAGCGCTGCGAAATGTTCTCGGCCGTAGCGGTTTTCGCTTTGGTGGTGACTTCGAACGGATCGTGAAGGTACTTGGCGGTGAGCTTGCGGATCGGGGCCGGCATGGTCGCCGAAAACAGCGCGACCTGTTTATATTCCGGCGTTTCGGACAGGATGCGCTCGACGTCGTCGGCAAAACCCATGGCGAGCATCTCGTCGGCCTCGTCGAGCACCAGGTAGTCCACCCGCGACAGGTCGAGCGTGCCGCGTTCGAGGTGGTCGATGATGCGGCCTGGCGTTCCCACCACCACGTGCGCGCCGCGCCGCAGTCCGGCCAGTTGCACGCCATAGGACGACCCGCCGTAGATCGACAGCACGTTGATCTTGGGCAGCTGCGCCCCGTAGCGGCTGAACGCCTCGGCCACCTGCAGCGCCAGTTCCCGGGTGGGCGCCAGCACGAGGGCCTGGGTCGCGTTGCTGGTCACGTCGATCTTGGACAGGATCGGGATTGCGAACGCCGCCGTCTTGCCGGTGCCGGTCTGCGCCAGCCCCACCACATCGGAACCGGCCATCAGCGCCGGAATCGTCGCCGCCTGGATGGCGGTCGGTGTCTCGTAGCCGACGTCGGCGATCGCCCGCAAGACGGAGGGATGGATCTGCAGGTCGGCAAACGTCGTAGAAACAGCCTCGGGCGAGCTGTCGGGGAGGGTCATCGTCCCTGAAGTCTAGTGGTGACCGCGAGCTCAGCAGCGCTGAGCGTGGCGGGTCAGCACCAGCCAGCACTGTGGTGACCGCGAGCTCAGCAGCGCTGAGCGTGACGGGTCAGCACCAGATAGCGGCATGTGAGGGCGAGGTCAACCTTGGGCGCGGCATGCCTGCCACACCGTCGAGCCCGATGACGGTACGGTGCGCGATGTGTGGTCGCTACCCTGCCCTGCCGAGCCGCTGTCCGCCCTGTCCGTCGCGGTGCTGCTCGGCGCGGCGTTGACGGGCTGCGGCACGGGCGACTCCACGGTCGCCAAGACCCCGCAGGCAACTACAACCACGCCGGCGGCACCCTCTACCGCACCCGGCCAGGCGCCAGGGGCGGCAGCGTCGCCCGGCGGCGCACCGGCCGACCCGTGCGCGGTCAACCTGGCGTCGTCCACCATCGCGAAGGTGGTCTCCGAGTTGCCTCGCGATCCCCGCAGTCAACAGCCCTGGAGCCCGGAGCCGCTGGCCGGCAACTACAACCAGTGCGCCCAGCTGTCGGCGGTGATCATCAAGGCCAACACCAACGCCATCAACCCCACCACCCGGGCGGTGCTGTTCCATCTCGGTCAGTTCATCCCGCAGGGCGTGCCCGACACCTACGGTTTCAACGGCATCGACGCGGCGCAGACCACCGGCGACACCGTCGCGTTGACCTATCCCGGCGGCATCAACGGCTTGAACACCGACGTGCGATTCCACTGGAACGGCAACGGCGTCGAGCTCATCGGGAACACCCCCGGCCACTAGGCAGATCGCTAGCCCGGCACCGCCGGATTGTCGGTCGCCTCACCTACAGTTGCTGCTGTGTTCGTCACCGGCGACAGCATCGTCTACAGCGCATCGGATCTCGCGGCCGCCGCTCGCTGCGAGTACGCATTGCTGCGCGATTTCGACGCGAAGTTGGGCCGCGGCCCCGCCGTCGTCGTGGAGGACGAGCTGCTCGAACGCACGGCCGCGTTGGGCCAGCGGCACGAGCAACGCGAGCTCGACCGCCTGCGCGCGGAGTTCGACGATGCGGTCGCGATCATCGGCCGTCCGGCCTACACGCTCGAAGGGCTGACCGCCGCGGCCGAGGCGACCCGGCGCGCGATCGCGGACCGCGCCCCGGTGGTGTATCAGGCCGCGATGTTCGACGGCCGCTTCGTGGGATTCGCCGACTTCCTGGTCTCCGACGGCGAGCGATATCGCCTCGTCGACACCAAGCTCGCCCGCTCCCCCAAGGTCACCGCGCTGTTGCAACTGGCCGCCTACGCCGACGCGCTGACCAGCATGGGGGTCTCGGTCGCGCCGGACGCCGAACTGCGGCTGGGCGATGGGTCTGTCGTGCGCTATCGCATATGCGATCTGATCCCCGTCTACCGGTCCCAGCGCGCCCTGCTGCAACGCCTGCTCGACGAGCACTACGCCGCGGGCACCGCGGTGCGCTGGGAAGACGAACGGGTGCGGGCATGCTTTCGTTGCCCGCTGTGCGAAGAACAAGTGCGCGCCACCGACGACCTCCTGTTGGTCGCCGGCATGCGAGTAAGCCAGCGGGACAAGCTCATTGACGCCGGCGTCACCACGGTCGCCGAGCTGGCCGAGCACCGCGGGCCGGTGCTCGACCTGGCGCCCGGCGCGCTGGCCAAGTTGACCGCCCAGGCCAAACTGCAAGTCCTGCAACGCGACACCGGCATACCGCGATTCGAGATCGCCGATCCCCAGCCACTGGCGCTGTTGCCCGAGCCCGACCCCGGCGATCTGTTCTTCGACTTCGAGGGCGATCCGCTGTGGACCACCGACGGGCACGACTGGGGTCTGGAATACCTCTTCGGAGTCCTGGAAGCCGGGCCCACCGGCACGTTCCGGCCGCTGTGGGCGCACACCCGGGTCGACGAACGCAAGGCACTGACCGATTTTCTGGCGATGGTGGCCAAGCGCCGCAAGCGTCGCCCCAACATGCACATCTACCACTACGCGCCGTATGAGAAGACCGCGCTGCTGCGGCTGTCCGGGCGGTACGGAGTCGGCGAGGACGAGGTCGACGAGCTACTGCGCAGCGGGACGTTGGTCGACCTGTATCCATTGGTGCGCAAAAGCATTCGGGTGGGCGCTGAATCGTTTGGCCTGAAGGCGCTGGAGCCCCTCTACATGGGTGCGCAGCTGCGCTCCGGAGATGTCACCACAGCCGCGGATTCGATCACGTCCTATGCCCGGTACTGCGAGCTGCACGACGCCGGCCGCGTCGACGAAGCCGCAACCGTGCTCAAGGAGATCGAGGACTACAACCACTACGACTGCCGGTCGACACAGGAATTGCGCAACTGGCTACTCGTCCGCGCGTGGGAAGCCGGCGTCACACCCGTTGGCGCGCAACCCGTTCCCGACGGCGCCGCCGTCGAAGACCACGACCAGTTGGCGGTGGCTTTGTCGGCATTCGCAGGCGACGCCGCCGTCGGCGACCGCACCCCGGAGCAGACCGCGGTCGCGCTGGTCGCCGCCGCACGCGGCTACCACCGGCGCGAGGACAAGCCGTTCTGGTGGGCGCATTTCGACCGGTTGAACTTCCCGGTCGAGGAGTGGGCGGACAACACCGACGTCTTCGTCGCCGACCACGCGGCGGTGGACGTCGACTGGCACCTGCCCCCTCGCGCGCGAAAACAGCAACGACGAGTCCGGCTGCGCGGCGAGCTCGCACGCGGCGACCTGATGACCAATGTCTTCGCCCTCTACGACGCCCCGGCCCCGCCGGGCATGACCGACAACCCCGACCGACGGGCGGCCGGGCGGGCCGAGGTCGTCGAGGCCGACGATCCCGCGCTGCCCACCGAAGTGGTCATCCTCGAGCGAGTGGGCAATGACGGCAACACCTTTCACCAACTGCCCTTCGCGCTCACCCCCGGCCCACCTGTTCCCACCGTGGCGCTGCGCGAATCGATCGAATCGAGCGCCGCCACGGTGGCCGCCGGGCTGCCGCGACTGCCGCGCACCGCGATGATCGACGTCCTGCTGCGCCGCGCGCCCCGAACCCGCAGCGGCGCCCCGCTTCCGCGTGGCAACGACACCGCCGCCGACATCACCGCGGCGGCGCTGGACTTGGACGCGTCGTACCTCGCGGTCCACGGGCCGCCGGGGACCGGCAAGACGTACACCGCCGCCCAGGTGATCAAGCACTTGGTGACGCACCATTCCTGGCGCGTCGGCGTGGTGGCGCAATCGCACGCCACGGTGGAGAACCTGCTGGACGCCGTGATCGACGCCGGGCTGGAGCCCACCCGGGTCGCCAAGAAGCGCTATGACCGCCACGCCCCGCGCTGGCAGGAGATCGACAGCGGCGGCTATGCGGCCTTCGTCGCCAGCTCCGCGGGATGCGTGATCGGCGGCACCGCATGGGATTTCGCCAATCCCGCTCGGGTCCCCCATGGCGGCCTGGATCTGCTGGTCATCGACGAGGCGGGCCAGTTCTGTTTGGCCAACACCATCGCCGTGGCACCGGCGGCCGCCAACTTGCTGCTCCTCGGCGACCCGCAGCAGCTGCCCCAGGTCAGCGAGGGCACGCATCCGGAGCCGGTCGACACGTCGGCGCTCGATTGGCTGGTCGACGGCCATCGCACGCTGCCCGACGAACGCGGCTACTTCCTGGACCGCTCGTACCGGATGCACCCGGCGGTCTGCGCCGCGGTCTCGGCGCTGTCCTATGAGGGCCGGCTGCATTCCCACGCCGAGCAAACCGCCGCGCGGCGGCTGGAGGGATATCAGCCCGGCGTCCATGTGCTTCCCGTTGCCCACCAAGGAAACTCGATCGAAAGCCGCGAGGAGGCCGACGCGATCCTCGCCGAGATCCAGCGTCTGCTCGGGGCCGCGTGGACCGACGAGCGCGGCACCAGGCCGCTGAGCGCCGCCGATGTGCTGGTGCTCGCGCCGTACAACGCCCAGGTGGCGCTGGTGCGCCGGCGGCTGGCGTCGGCCGGTATGGGAGCGGTCCGGGTCGGAACCGTTGACAAGTTCCAGGGCGGGCAGGCGCCGGTGGTCTTCATCTCGATGACGGCCTCATCCGTCGACGAAGTGCCGCGCGGAATCTCGTTCCTGCTCAACAGGAATCGGCTCAACGTCGCCGTCAGTCGGGCACAGTACGCGGCTGTGATCGTGCGCTCGGAGCAGCTGACCGAGTACCTGCCCGGCACGCCCTCCGGCCTGATCGACTTGGGCGCGTTTCTGGCCCTGACGGGCTAGCGACCGGACGAATGCCGACCGTAGCCGGTGGGGTCGTCGTCCCGATCGGGACGGTAGTGCTGTCGTCGCGGGGCCTCGCCGGCGGACTCGAACGGCCCGGACTCGAATGGCGCAAACTCGGCGACGGGACGGAAGCTGCGTCCGATGTCAGAGCCGTTGTGCGCGAAGCCGATAGGTTGTGCGCGCGGCGCAGCTATCGGCGCCTCCGGCGCGGGCGTGATGCCCGGCTCGCGGCGAAGGATGAACTCGACGTAGTCGTCGTCATCGTCGTCGTAGTCGTGGTCGATGAGGTCCTCATCGGCCAGTGCCGGCGACGCGAAACCGGCCAGGAACAGCGCGGCAACGATCCCGAACAACGCGATGAACGCGGGCAGCAGCAGCGATTGCGACATCGCGGCGGAGAACGGCTCGCGGAGGAAGCCGGGCAGCTGCAGGGTGATGGCACCCTCCGAGGCATCACCGGTGGTTGCCCGCGCGGGCATCTGGGCACTGATCCGCCACGTCATGAATGCGGCCATCGCGGCGCTGCCGAGCACGGCGCCGAGCTGGCGCACCGAGTTGTATACGGCGGAGCCCGCGCCGGCCAGATGCCCCGGCAGGTTGCGCGTCGCGGTGGCGGTCAACGGCGACCACACGAACGCGCTGCCGATGCCGATGACGCCGAACGGCAACAGCAGCCGCCAGATCGGCGTGTCTGGGGTCATCTCGAACACCAGCCACGTCAGCCCGATCGCCACCATCGAAAAGCCGAAGCCGAGCACGGGCCGCGGGTGATATCGGTCGACCATCACGCCCGCGAACGGCGCCAGCACGCCGTTGGCGATCGCCACCGGCGCGATCACCAACGCCGAGCGCGTGGGCGAGAGCCCGCACACCGCCTGCGTGTAGAACATCAGCGGCAGCATCGTGGCCGTCGACGCGAACGCGATGACGGCCGCCCCGGCGTTGCAGAGGCTGAAGTCGCGGTCGGCGAAGATGTCCAGCGGTATCAGCGGCTCGCGCGTGTTGACGGCCTGCCAGTAGACGAAGACCGACATGCATCCGACACCGGCGACGATCGTCGCCCAGATCCACGGTTGCCATCCCGCGGCCTGGCCCTCCTGCAGGCCGAAGACGATCAGGAACATGCCGATCCCGGACAGCGCGACACCGATCAGGTCGAATCGATGCGCCTCGGTCGGCAACGCGGGCACCAGCCACAGCGCCATGCCCAGCCCGATGACCCCGATCGGGACGTTGACGAAGAAAATCCACTCCCACCCCAGGCCGCCGACCAGCACTCCGCCGGCCAGCGGGCCCACCAGCGTGGCGACGCCCGCGGTGGCGCCCCAAAGGCTGACCGCGACACCGCGCCGCTCCGGCGGGAAGATCCGGGTGATCGCCGACAAGGTCTGCGGGGTGAGCACCCCGGCGCCGATGCCCTGCACCACGCGGGCGGTGATCAGCATGGCGACGCTGCCGGACAGCCCGCACCACAGCGACGCCGCCGTGAACAACGCAAGACCGGCCAGGTAGAGGTTTTTGGTGCCGAACCGGTCCCCGAGCCGGCCGGCGACCAGCAACACCACCGCATAACCCAGCAGATAGGCGCTGGTCACCCAGACCACGGAGGCGTACCCGGTATGTAAGTCGGCCATGATGGTCGGGTTGGCGACCGCGACGATGGTCGAGTCGACCATGATCATGAAAAAGCCGATCATCATCGCCCAGAGCGCGTTCCACGGGTTGGCGTTTGACGGGATCGTAAATTTCCAGCCCCCAGTGGGCCTGGCACGACGAGGCCCCGCGCGCCGGGTTTCCCCGGCCCACCTGGGCGACGCCGTGGTCATGCCCTCACCTCGCTTCAGCTCCCGACGATGCTCTCCGGTCTATTCGGGCCCTGCATGCCCGAACTGCTCGACCGGCGTGCCCCATGAGCGGGGTGCTACAACCCTGTATCCAGCGTGCATTATTCCGCGCGAGGCAATTAGCGGCAGCCGCGGATCGAATGCCGGGCGAAAAAGGCGCGCTTTTCGGCCCGGCCCGTGTGCAGCAAAATGCGCGTTAGCCTGAAAGGACGCAATAGGTCAGGGAGTTGGTCTTGAAAAGATCCGAGAGAAGGTCCGAGCGCGGGTTTGCGCCGGATGCGTTGCCCGCCGCGGGGGGCGGTCGGCCCAAGGCATCCGCGCGGGCATTGGCGCAGGTCATCGAGCGTAGCTCCCGGCTCCAGGGCCCGGCCGCGACGGCCTATGTGGCCCGGCTGCGGCGGGCCCACCCCGGTGCCAGCCCGGCCGAGATCGTCGCCAAGCTGGAAAAGCGCTACCTGGCCGCGCTGACGGCCAGCGGCGCGGCGGTGGGTTCCGCCGCCACATTCCCCGGGGTCGGGACGCTGACGGCGATGACCGCCGGAGCCGGCGAAACGGTGTTCTTCCTCGAGGCCACCGCGGTGTTCGTGCTGGCGAACGCCGTGGTGTACGGCATCCCGGCCGACCACCGCGAACGGCGCCGCGCGCTGGTGCTTTCCGTGCTGGTCGGAGACGACAGCAGGCGCGCCATCGGCGAGTTGATCGGACCCGGGCGCACCAACGGTGGCTGGCTGGCGGAGGGCATGGCCACGCTGCCGCTGCCGACGTTGTCGCGGTTGAACACCCGGATGCTCGGATATTTCGTCAAGCGGTACACAGTGCGGCGTGGCGCGCTCATGTTCGGCAAGATGCTGCCGGTCGGCATCGGCGCCGCGGTCGGCGGCGCCGGCAATCGCATGGTGGGCAAGAAGATCGTCCGCAACGCCCGTCAGGCGTTCGGCGCCCCGCCGGCCCGCTGGCCGGCCCCCCTGCGCGTGCTGCCGCCCGTCCACGAAGCCGGCTAGCCGCCAAGCCTGGATGGTCCGTCTGTCGAATTGCCGGGGAAGCGATAGCCTTTATGGGTCGGAAACGTCGAGGAGCGCCGCGGGTGTGAAGTGACGGGTCAACCGAGGTGCGAGAAGTCGCAGGCGCCGCGCAATGCGCTTGCAAAACAAAGGAATTGAGGCGAACAGCGGCCGTGAGCAACATAAGTTCACCATTCGGGCAAAACGAATGGCTGGTCGAGGAAATGTACCGCAAGTTCCGCGACGACCCGTCGTCGGTGGACCCGAGCTGGCATGAGTTCCTGGTCGACTACAACCCCGAGCCCGCCTCCGACACACCCCCGAGCGCCCCGGCCGACGGGCAGGCCGCCCCCGAACCAAAGACCGCTGCGCCAGAAGCCAAGCCGGCTGTGCCAGCAGCCAAGCCCACGCCACCCGCGGGCAATGGCGCCGCCGTGGCCGCGGCACCGGCCAAGGCCCCTACTCCCCCACCGGCCGAGGGCGACGAGTTGCAGGTACTGCGCGGCGCCGCCGCGGCCGTCGTCAAGAACATGTCCGCGTCCTTGGACGTGCCGACGGCGACCAGCGTGCGGGCCGTTCCGGCCAAGCTGATGATCGACAACCGGATCGTCATCAACAACCAGCTCAAGCGCAATCGCGGCGGCAAGATCTCCTTCACCCACTTGCTGGGCTATGCGCTGGTGCAAGCGATCAAGAGTTTCCCGAACATGAATCGCCACTACGCCGAGGTCGACGGCAAGCCCACCGCGGTCACGCCCGCCCACACCAACCTGGGCCTGGCGATCGACCTGCAGGGCAAGGACGGCAAGCGCTCGTTGGTGGTCGCCGGCATCAAGGGTTGCGAAAACATGCGGTTCGCGGAGTTCGTCTCCGCCTACGAGGACATCGTGCGGCGCGCCCGCGACGGCAAGCTCACCGCCGAAGACTTTGCGGGAGTGACGATTTCGTTGACAAACCCCGGCACCATCGGCACGGTGCACTCGGTGCCCCGGCTGATGTCCGGGCAGGGCGCCATCATCGGCGTCGGCGCGATGGAATACCCCGCCGAGTTTCAGGGCGCCAGCGAGGAACGCATCGCCGAGCTGGGTATCGGCAAGCTGATCACGCTGACTTCGACGTATGACCACCGCATCATCCAGGGCGCCGAATCCGGCGACTTCTTGCGCACCATTCACGAGATGCTGCTCTCGGATGCCTTCTGGGACGAGATCTTTCGCGAGCTGAGCATCCCGTATCTGCCGATCCGGTGGAGCACCGACAACCCCGACTCGATCGTCGACAAGAACGCCCGCGTCATGGAGTTGATCGCGGCCTACCGCAACCGCGGGCATCTGATGGCCGACATCGACCCGCTGCGGTTGGACGGCAGCCGGTTCCGCAGCCACCCCGACCTCGAGGTGCTGACCCACGACCTGACGCTGTGGGACCTCGACCGGGTGTTCAAGGTCAACGGCTTCGCCGGGGCCGAGTACAAGAAGCTGCGCGACATCCTGGGCCTGCTGCGCGACGCCTACTGCCGCCACATCGGCGTGGAGTACACCCACATCCTCGAGCCCGAGCAGCAGGCATGGCTCGAAGAGCGGGTCGAGACCAAACACGTCAAACCGACTGTGGCCGAACAGAAATACATCCTGAGCAAGCTCAACGCGGCCGAGGCTTTCGAAACATTCCTGCAGACAAAGTACGTCGGGCAGAAGCGATTCTCGCTGGAGGGCGCCGAAAGCGTGATCCCGATGATGGACGCGGCCATCGACCAGTGCGCCGAGCACGGCCTGGACGAAGTGGTCATCGGGATGCCGCACCGCGGCCGGCTCAACGTGCTGGCCAACATCGTCGGCAAGCCGTACTCGCAGATCTTTTCCGAGTTCGAGGGCAACCTGAACCCGTCGCAGGCGCACGGCTCCGGCGACGTCAAGTACCACCTCGGCGCCACCGGCGTGTACCTACAGATGTTCGGCGACAACGACATTCAGGTGTCGCTGACCGCCAACCCGTCGCACCTGGAGGCCGTCGACCCGGTGCTGGAAGGCCTGGTCCGCGCCAAGGAGGACCTGCTGGACAAGGGCGACAGCGAAGACGGCTTCTCGGTGGTGCCGATGATGCTGCACGGGGACGCCGCCTTCGCCGGCCAGGGCGTGGTCGCCGAGACACTGAACATGGCCCTACTGCCCGGTTATCGCGTGGGCGGCACCATCCACATCATCGTCAACAACCAGATCGGCTTCACGACCGCGCCGGAGTACTCCAGGTCCAGCGAGTACTGCACCGACGTCGCCAAGATGATCGGGGCGCCGATCTTCCACGTCAACGGCGACGACCCCGAGGCGTGCGCCTGGGTGGCGCGGCTGGCCGTGGACTTCCGGCAGAAGTTCAAGAAGGACGTCGTCATCGACATGCTCTGCTACCGGCGGCGCGGCCACAACGAGGGCGACGACCCGTCGATGACCAACCCGATCATGTACGACGTCGTCGACACCAGGCGCGGCGCGCGCAAGAGCTACACCGAGGCCCTGATCGGCCGCGGCGACATCTCGATGAAGGAGGCCGAGGACGCGCTGCGCGACTACCAGGGCCAGCTGGAGCGGGTCTTCAACGAGGTCCGCGATCTGGAGAAGCACGGCGTGCAGCCGAGCGCCTCGGTCGAGGCCGACCAGATCGTCCCCGCGGGGCTGTCCACCGCTGTGGACAAGTCGCTGCTGGCCCGCATCGGCGACGCGTTCCTGGCGGTACCGGAGGGCTTCTCCGTGCACCCGCGCGTGCAGCCGGTGCTCGAGAAGCGCCGCGAGATGGCCTACGAGGGCAAGATCGACTGGGCCTTCGGCGAGCTGCTGGCTTTGGGGTCGCTGGTGGCCGAGGGAAAGCTGGTGCGGCTGTCCGGTCAGGACACCCGGCGGGGCACCTTCTCCCAACGGCATTCGGTGATCATCGATCGCTACACCGGCAAGGAATTCACGCCGTTGCAGCTGCTGGCGACCAACCTCGACGGCAGCCCGACCGGCGGCAAGTTCCTGGTCTACGACTCTCCCCTGTCCGAGTACGCCGCCGTCGGTTTCGAGTACGGCTACACCGTCGGCAACCCCGACGCCGTGGTGCTGTGGGAGGCGCAGTTCGGCGACTTCGTCAACGGCGCGCAGTCGATCATCGACGAGTTCATCAGCTCCGGGGAGGCCAAGTGGGGCCAGTTGTCCAACGTGGTGCTGCTGCTGCCGCACGGCCACGAGGGGCAGGGACCCGACCACACCTCCGCCCGGATCGAACGCTTCCTGCAACTATGGGCGGAGGGTTCGATGACGATCGCGATGCCCTCGACGCCGTCGAACTACTTCCACCTGTTGCGCCGGCACGCGCTCGACGGCATCCAGCGTCCGCTGATCGTGTTCACGCCGAAGTCGATGCTGCGCAACAAGGCCGCGGTCAGCGACATCAAGGACTTCACCGAGATCAAGTTCCGCTCGGTGCTGGAGGAACCCACCTACGAGGACGGCGTCGGCGACCGCGGCAAGGTCCGGCGGATCCTGCTGACCAGCGGGAAGATCTACTACGAGCTGGTCGCGCGCAAGGCCAAGGACAACCGCGACGACGTCGCGATCGTGCGCATCGAGCAGCTGGCGCCGCTGCCGAAACGCCGGCTGGGCGAGACCCTCGACCGCTACCCGAACGCCGGCGAGTTCTTCTGGGTGCAGGAGGAGCCGGCCAACCAGGGCGCCTGGCCGCGGTTCGGCCTGGAGCTGCCCGAGTTGCTGCCGAACAAGCTGACCGGCATCAAGCGCATCTCCCGCCGGGCGATGTCGGCCCCGTCGTCCGGGTCGTCGAAGGTGCATGCCGTCGAGCAGCAGGAGATCATCGACACCGCGTTCGGCTGACCCGTTCGCACCCGAAGAGAGCGATACCCCGGGTACCGGTTAACCTCAACGGGAGCCGACACGAGGAGGTGCTCATGCAGGGATTCGCCGGCAAGGTCGCGGTGGTGACCGGCGCGGGTTCGGGTATTGGGCAGGCGCTGGCCATCGAGCTGGGACGTTCGGGTGCCAAGCTGGCGATCAGCGACGTCGACACCGAGGGACTGGCGCAGACCGAGGAGCAGCTGAAGGCGATCGGCGCGCAGGTCAAATCCGACCGGCTCGACGTGACCGAGCGCGAGGCCTTCGTGGCCTACGCCGAGGCGGTCAACGAGCACTTCGGCAAGGTCAACCAGATCTACAACAACGCCGGCATCGCCTTCACCGGTGACATCGAAATCAGTCAGTTCAAGGACATCGAACGGGTGATGGACGTCGACTTCTGGGGAGTCGTCAACGGCACCAAGGCATTTCTGCCATACGTGATCGCGTCCGGGGACGGCCACGTCGTCAACGTCTCGAGCGTGTTCGGGTTGTTCTCGGTGCCAGGCCAGGCGGCCTACAACGCGGCCAAGTTCGCCGTCCGCGGCTTCACCGAGGCGCTGCGACAGGAGATGATCCTGGCTCGCCACCCGGTGGCGGTGACGACGGTGCACCCCGGCGGCATCAAGACCGCGATCGCGCGCAACGCCACCGCGGCCGAGGGCCTCGACCGCGACGACCTGGCCAAGCTGTTCGACAAGCGGCTGGCCCGGACCAGCCCGGAACGCGCGGCGAAGATCATCCTCGACGCGGTCCGCAAGAAGAAGGCCCGGGTGCTCGTCGGCACGGATGCCAAGCTCCTGGACGTCATGGTGCGGGTCGCGGGCCCGTACTACCAGCAGGTCTTCGGGCCCGTCCTGGGCCGGTTGATGCCGCCCAAGCGCTGACGCTCAGCGGCCCAGCGGGTGTTCGGCCAACCACCCGCCGGCCACCGCACGCGGGTCGGCGCCGCCGTCCACCTGCCGGCGCATGTCGGCCAGGGCCGCGGTGTCCAGCACGCCGGCCACTTCGTTGATCGCGAGCAATTGCCGGTCTTTGAGCGCGTTGCGGCGATACAACGGCACCACGTTCTCGGCCTGGATCAGTGCGGGCTTGCGGTCGGCCAGCGCGACGAGGTCGCCGGGAATGGCCGGGTCGGCGGTGGTGGTCCATCCCGCGGTCAGCTGCCCGGCCCGCACCGCGGCGAACATCGTTGTGTCATCCGGGAATTCGCGTGGCGCCGGAAGCCGGCACGTGCCGACCGACGTGGGCGCATGGCGGCGGGCGACGATGCCAATACTCAGCCCGTCGCAGTGCTTAGCCAGTGCGCTCAGGTCCGCGCTGAGATCGGTTCCGGCCCAAGCCTTCGCGGTGGATTGACTCACCAGCAGCACGGGTTTGTCCTCGGCGGCGGTGGTGTAGTCGCCGGCCAAGACGCCCTCGGGCAACGCCGCGATCATCGCTCGGTAGACGGCCGCGTCGGAGAGCACCGCCGCGCCTGGCTGCAGGGTCCGCAGCACCTCACCGGTCAACGCGGGGACGATCGTGACCGCGCCGGAGTCCAGTCGCGCCATCGGGTCGTCGGCGGTCTCGGTTCGCGCGCCGAAGCCGTAGGAATGCAAGGCGGCGGCGTAGACGGCGGCCAGCAGCACCGACTGGGAGTCGCGGCCGGATCCGACCACCAACTCCGGCGCGGGGCGGTGGTCCTGGTTGTGGGTCGCGCAGCCGGCCGCCCAGAGAACCACAGCGAGTGCGGCGGCGATCAGCGGCGCCACCGGCCGGCTAGTTCTCACCCCGGGCTGTCAGCGGCGGTGGCCACCGCGGCCGAAACCGCCTCCCCGACACGCAGATCCAGCGGACTCGGGACGATCCGGTCGGGCGCCAGGTCGTCGCTGACCACCGAGAAGATCGCCTCGGCCGCGGCGATCTTCATGCTCTCGGTGATCCGGCGAGCGCCGGCGTCCAGCGCGCCGCGGAACAGGCCGGGGAAGGCCAGCACGTTGTTGATCTGGTTGGGGAAGTCGCTGCGGCCGGTGGCCACCACCGCCGCGTACCTGGCGGCGACGTCGGGGTGAATTTCCGGGTCGGGATTCGACAGCGCGAACACGATCCCGCCGGGCGCCATGGTGGCGATCAGTTCCTCGGGAACCACACCCGCGGACAGCCCGAGGAACACGTCGGCCCCGTCGAGCGCTTCGACCATGCCGCCGGTGAGACCGTCGGGATTGGTGCATCGCGCCAGATCGGCCTTGACGACGTTCATGTCGTCGCGGCCGGTGTGCAGGATGCCGCGCGAGTCGAGCACTGTGATGTCCGAAACCCCCGTTGCGAGAAGAAGTTTCGAGCAGGCCACGCCGGCCGCCCCCGCGCCCGATACCACCACGCGCAGGGTCGACATGTCGCGGCCCAGCACCTTGCTGGCGCCCATCAGCGCCGCGAGCACGACGATCGCCGTGCCGTGTTGGTCGTCGTGCATCACCGGGCAATCCAGCGCTTCCACGGCGCGGCGTTCGATCTCGAAGCAGCGGGGCGCGGAGATGTCCTCCAGGTTCACCGCGCCGAACGTCGGGCGCAGTCGCACCAGGGTGTCGATGATCTCGTCGGGGTCCTTGGTGTCCAGCACGATCGGGATCGCGTCCAGCCCGGCGAACTCCTTGAACAGCCCGCATTTGCCTTCCATCACCGGCAGCGACGCGGCCGGTCCGATGTCACCGAGGCCCAGTACCGCGCTGCCGTCGCTGACAACGGCCACCAGTCGGCTCGCCCACGTGTAGCGCGACGCCAGGGTGTGGTCGGCGGCGATCGCACGACTGACTTGCGCGACGCCCGGAGTGTAGGCGATCGACAGCGCGCGCTGCGTGTCCAACGGAGTCGTCAGGCCTACGGAAAGCTTGCCGCCTACATGTGCCTCGAAGATGTCCGCGTCGGTGATGACGCCGTCCTCGGAGCGAGTCTGTATCGATTCAAGCAATTCGGACACGGGCCCAGGGTACTGACTACCCGTTAGTAGGCCTAATTGGGATCCGGGTCAGATCAAACCAAGCTCGGTGACCGCCTTGCGCTCGTCGACCAGTTCGGCAGTGGTCTTGTCGATACGGCTTTGAGAGAACTCGTCGATCTCGAGGCCCTGCACGATCGACCAGTCGCCGTCTTTGGTGGTCACCGGGAAGGACGACACGATGCCCTCGGGCACGCCGTAGGCGCCGTCGGAGAAGACCGCCATGGAGACCCAGTCACCGTCCGGGCTGCCCAACAGCCAGGACCGGGCGGCGTCGACGGTCGCCGACGCGGCCGAGGCCGCCGACGAGGCTCCGCGGGCGTCGATGATCGCCGCGCCGCGCTTGGCGACGGTGGGTATGAAGTCGTTCTCGATCCAGTTCTGGTCGTTGACGACCTCGGCGGCGTTCTTGCCATTGACCTCGGCGTGGAAGATGTCGGGATACTGGGTGGCCGAGTGGTTGCCCCAGATGGTCATCTTCTTGATGTCCGTGACGGCCGCGCCGGTCTTCTTGGCCAGCTGCGAGATCGCGCGGTTGTGGTCGAGGCGGGTCAGCGCGGAGAAGCGCTCCTTCGGGATGTCGGGTGCGTTGCTGAGCGCGATCAGCGCGTTGGTGTTGGCCGGGTTGCCGGTGACGCCGATGCGGACGTCGTCGGCGGCAACCGAGTTGAGCGCCTTGCCCTGCGCGGTGAAGATCGCGCCGTTGGCCTCCAGCAGGTCGCTGCGCTCCATGCCCGGTCCGCGCGGACGCGCGCCGACGAGCAGCGCCAGGTTCACGCCGTCGAAGATCTTGTTCGGGTCCGCGCCGATTTCGACGCCCGCCAGCAGTGGGAACGCGCAGTCGTCGAGTTCCATCACGACACCCTCGAGCGCCTTGAGCGCCGGCTCGATTTCGAGCAGCCGCAGCTCGATCGGGCGCTCGGGCCCCAGCAGCGAACCGCTGGCCAGGCGGAACAACAGGCTGTAGCCGATCTGGCCGGCGGCGCCGGTGACGGCGACCTTCAGAGGACTTGCACTCACTTCTGGTACTCCTATGGAGAAAGTCGGTTTGTAGGTATTTCGGTCCGCGTCGAAACTAGCGCACCCCCGCGCGGCGGCAGTCATGCACCCGCGGCTGCCAGGCACTTTTCCCGCCTTGTCTTCCTGCCTTGTCGTGCCCGGACGCGTAGCATTGACCACCGCTCGCCCAGGCCTGCGCAGTGATTGGAGGTTGAGGTGTTCCAGGGATTCGACGCGTTGCCGGAAGCGCTGAGACCGATCGCGAAGCCGCGACCGACACCGCAGCACGCGCACCCCGAGCCCCGGCCCGCCGAGCCCCTGGTCGACTGCGGCGTCTACGTCGAAGGGCACCGGATAGCGGGCAAGTACAGCTACACCGCCGCGCTGGACAAGGTCCGCGAAATCGAAGTCACCGGCCAGTCGGCGTTCGTCTGGATCGGGCTGTATGAGCCCGACCAGACCCACATGCAGGAGATCGCCGACGTTTTCGGGCTGCACCCGTTGGCGGTCGAGGACGCGGTGTGTGCCCAGCAGCGACCCAAGCTGGAGCGATACGACGACACGATGTTCCTGGTCTTGAAGACGGTCAACTACGTGCCGCACGACTCGGTGGTGCTGGCGCGCGAGATCGTCGAAACCGGCGAGGTGATGATCTTCGTCGGCAAGAACTTCGTGATCACCGTCCGCCACGGCGAGCACGGCGGCTTGTCGGACGTGCGCAAGCGATTGGATGCCGAGCCCGAGCATCTGCAGTTGGGTCCCTTCGCGGTGATGCACGCCATCGCCGACCACGTCGTGGATCACTATCTCGAGGTGACCGCGCTGATGGAGACCGACATCGACAGCATCGAGGTCGTCGCGTTCGCCCCGGGCAGCAAGCTCGATGTCGAGCCGATCTATCTGCTCAAACGGGAGGTCGTCGAGCTGCGCCGGTCCGTGAACCCGCTGTCCGCCGCGTTCCAGCGCATGCAGACCGAGGGTAAGGACCTGATCTCGAAGGAAGTCCGGCGCTACATGCGCGACGTCATCGACCACCAGACCGCGGCCGCGGATCAGATCGCCAGCTACGACGACATGCTCAACTCGCTGGTGCAGGCGGCGTTGGCCCGGGTCGGCATGCAGCAGAACAACGACATGCGCAAGATGGCCGCCTGGGCCGGTATTTTGGCGGTGCCCACGATGGTCGCCGCGATCTACGGGATGAATTTTCATTTCATGCCCGAGCTGAACTGGACGTGGGGTTATCCGGCCATCATGGCCTTGATGATCGTCTCCTGCCTGGTCCTGTACTTCCAATTCCGCAGGAACAACTGGCTTTAGCTGCTTAGTGCCCCGCACCACTGCGTCGAGTGTGTTTACAGGGCTGCGAGTGTGCGTCCAGGTCGCCGTGGGCGCACACTCGATGAAGCGTTTCGGCGATCAGTTGGGTTGTGCCGCAGGGCGATTCGGATCCAGCACATTCACGCCGTCGTTCTGCCAGGCCTGCCGCATGGCCTCGGCGCCTTTGAGCCGCACCCAGGCCGCTTCGGTCGCGGTGATGGGGGTCGCCGACAAGAAGTTGACCGGGTCACGCGGCGGCTCCAGCGACAGATCCGGAATGTCGCTGCGGCCCAACAACACCGCGGTGAACGGCGCGCGCCCCGAGGGTCGCGCCCACAGCGGCGAGCCCAGGTCGATCAGCGCGTCGGCGGCCAGTATCACGCCGTCGACGGCGGGCGTCGCAGCAAGGATGGCCAGGCTGCGGGCGATGCCGGTGACCGGACCGGGATCTTGCAGCCGCAGCACGATCTCGGCGCGTGGGCCACGCAGTTGGTCGACGAGGATTTCGGTCGGGTCGCCCATCGGGTGGCGTGAACAGCCCAGCGACACATAGTGCATCAATCCGTCGCCCCGGAACCGCAACACCTCGATGGTTTCGGTGCCCAGAAAAGTCACGCTCGCCGTATCGGGCTCGGACTCGATCCCGGCTTCGGCGAAGTAGCGGCGCAGGTGCGCGCGCACGTGGTCCAGATGCTGTGTCACTCGGGTGGGATGGTCAGGTTGACCCCGGAGTCCGCATCGAAGAGCGCGAGTTTGGTGGTGTCGAACGCCAACTCGATCGAACGCCCGACGGCCGCCTTCGACTCCGCGGGAACCCTTGCCACGAACTGGTTTTCGTGCACTTCGCCCTGCGCCTCCAGCTCGTCCAGCTGAGCCGCGTGCACGGCCGGGCCCGTGGTGGTGAAGTACAGGTACTTGTCGGCGCCCAGCGATTCGACCAAGTCGACCTTGACCTCGAAGGTCAGCGCCCGGATGCGTTGGTAGGCGTCGATCAGCGCGGCATCGGCCAGATGCTCGGGTCGCACCCCGACGATGACGTTCTCCGGCGTCGGGTGCCCTGCGATCACCTCCAAGACCTCCGGCGCCAGCATGACCTCGCCGAAGGGCAGGGTCAGTCCCGTCGGCGTCAGGGTGGCGGGGAAGAAGTTCATCGCCGGCGAGCCGATGAAACCCGCGACGAACAGATTGGCCGGGCGCTCGTAGAGCTCGTCGGGGGTGCCGATCTGCTGGGCGACACCGCCGTGCATCACCACCACGCGGTCTCCCAGCGTCATCGCCTCCGTCTGGTCGTGGGTGACGTAGACCGTGGTGGTGCCCAGCTTGCGCTGCAGTCGGGCGATCTCGCCGCGCATCTGCACCCGCAGCTTTGCGTCCAGGTTGGACAGCGGCTCGTCCATCAGGAAAGCCTTGGGATGGCGCACAATTGCCCGGCCCATCGCGACGCGCTGCCGTTGCCCACCCGACAACTGGGACGGCTTGCGGTCCAGGAGGTCGGTCAGGTCAAGGATTTTGGCGGTCTCGGAGACCTTCCGCGCGATCTCGGGCTTCTTCATCTTCGCCAGCGTCAGCGGGAAGGCGATGTTCTGCCGCACGGTCATGTGCGGGTAGAGCGCATAGGATTGGAACACCATTGCGATGTCGCGGTCCTTGGGCGCTTTTTCGTTCACCCGCTCGCCGTCGATGCGCAACTCGCCCGACGAGATATCCTCAAGCCCGGCAATCATATTCAGCGTCGTCGTCTTGCCGCAGCCCGAAGGCCCGACCAGAATCAGGAATTCGCCGTCGGCGATGGTGACGTTCAGGTCCTGAACCGCTATTGCCCCGTCGGCGTACGTCTTGTTCACGTGCTCCAGCACAATCTCGGCCATCGCGCTATCCCTTCACAGCGCCAGAGGTCAACCCGGCGACAATCCGTCGTTGGAAGATTAGAACAAAGACGATGATCGGGATCGTGATCACGACGGCGCCTGCCGCGATCGATCCGGTCGGTTCCTCGAACTGTGAACTGCCGCCGAAGTTCACGATCGCCACCGGCGCGGTGATCGCCGCCTTGGTGGCGGTCAGCGACAGCGCCAGCAGCAGGTCGTTCCACGCGAAGATGAACACCAGGATCGCCGCGGTCACCAGCCCGGGCGCCGCCAGCGGGACGATGACCTTGCGGAAAGCCTGCCCCGGCGTCGCGCCGTCCATCTTGGCCGCCTTCTCGAGATCCCAGGGCACCTCCCGGAAGAACGCCGACAGCGTGTAAATGGCAAGGGGCAACGCGAAAGTGATGTAGGGCAGGATCAGCCCCGGCCAGGTGTCGAACAGGCCGAGGAAGCGCTCGATGTTGAACAACGGCGTCACCAAGGAGATCGCCGGGAACATGGTGATCAACAGCGCGGCGCCGACGAGCGCGCGCTTGCCGGGAAAGTTCAACCGGGCAATCGCGTAGGCCGCCATCGCACCCAGCACGACCGCGATCATGGTGGTGATCAATCCGATCCCGATGGAGTTGATCAGTGCCGAACTGAAGAAGTCGCCCCGGAAGATGCCGCGGTAGTTGGCCAACGTCACCGACGACGGAATCAGCTTGCCGTCCTTGACCGTTGACGTCGGTTTGAGCGACAGGCCGAGAATCCACAGCACCGGAAGCAGCGCGTACACCACCACGACCGTGTCGACGACCGCCCACACGGCGGTGCGGCGCCTATCCATCGACGCCACCGCCCGGTGCCGCGGCGCCGAAGACCTTGATATAGACGAGCGCGATGACGCCCACGCAAATGAAGATCAGCACGCTGATCGCCGAGCCGATGCCCACGTTGAAGCCTTTGAAGAGGTTGTCGTAGCCCAGGATTGACACCGACCCGGTGTTGTTGGCGCCGTTGGTCAACACGTAGATGTTGTCGAAAATGCGGAATGCGTCCAGCGTCCGGAATAGCAGCGCCACCACGACCGCGGGCTTGATGATCGGCAGGGTGATCCTGGTCAGTCGCCGCCACGCGCCCGCGCCGTCGACCTGGGCCGCCTTCAGCAGATCCTCGGGTACCAGGGCCAGGCCGGCCAGCAACAGCAGCGATAGGAACGGCGTGGTCTTCCAGACCTCGGCAATGACGACGATGCCCAGCGACAGGATGCGCTCGGTCAGCGGCGCACTACCCTGCGGCAGCAGGTTGGCCAGATATCCGGTGCCCGGCGTCCAGGCGTAGTACCAGCTGTACGACGCGACCACCGTGACGATGCCGTACGGGATGAGCACCGCGGTGCGCACCACGCCCTTGCCGACCAGCGTGCGGTGCATCACCAGCGCCAGCGCCAGGCCCAGCACGAACTCGATCGACACGGACACCACCGTGATCGCGAGCGTCACGGCGAGCGCCGTCCACCAGTACCGGTCGCTCAAGATCGTTTGGTAGTTGCCCAGGCCGATGAACGCGGTGTCGTTGGGGGTGGCCAGGTTGTTGCGCTGCAGGCTCAGCCAGATCGCGTAGCCGATCGGATAGGCGGTCACCGCAACCATCAGCACCGTCGCGGGTGCGACGAGCATGAACGCCAGTCGCCGTTCCGAGGTCGCGACAGGAGGGGTCACGGCAGCAGCCCCTTCCCGTCGATGGCCTTCTGCACCTGGGCGGTGAGCCGGTCGGCCGTGGCGTCCGGGTCGATCTCGGTGATGGGGCTCAGCGTCGACGCGAGCCGGATGGCCACGGCCTGGTAGGCCGGCGTCGCCGGGCGGACCGCGGCATCGGTGAGCTGCTGGCGAATGACGGTGTACATCGGGTACTTGGCCTGGAACTGCGGATCGGAGTACAGCGAGGTCCGCACGGCGGGCAGGCCGCCCGCGATTGCGACGTACTTCTGGCTCTGCAGGCTGCGCAGGCAGCGGACGGCTTCGAACGCCTCGGCGCGGTGACGGGTGGTGCTGGCCACCGCCAGGTTGAGCCCGCCGATCGTCACCCGGGCCGGCCGGCCCGGCGCGACGCCGGGGTAGGGCGCGAAACCGAACACCTTCTGGCTGGCGTCGTAGGCGATGCGGAATTGCTCATCGTTGGGCACGAACGC
>NZ_MBEM01000083.1:0-27680 GCF_001954045.1 Mycobacterium sp. SP-6446
CGGCAACTACGGGGTGCCGTGGTACGACATCCAGCCGGTCATCGCGAGCCACCCGGTGACGTCGATGTTCTTGACCTTGTCGATCGTGACCGGTTTGCTGGCGGCTTGGTACCACTTCCGCATGGACTACGCCGGGCACACCGAGGTCAAGGACAACCGGCGCAACCGCGTGCTGGCCTCCACCCCGCTGCTGGTGGTCGCGACGATCATGGTGGTCGGTGAGGTCGCCTCGCTAGCCAAGGGGGCGGCGATCCGCTACCCCCTCTACACCACCGGCAAGGCCAACCTGGCCGCGATCACCTCGGGCCTTTCGCCGACCAGCTGCGCCATGGCCGACGACGTGCTGACCGAGCCCGACCCCAATGCCGGTCTGCTGCAACCGGTTCCGGGACAGAGCTTCGGCCCCGACGGCCCGCTCGGGGGCGTCAAGCCGGTCGGCTTCAAGCCCGAGGGTGTGGGCGACGACCTGCAGTCCGACCCGGTGGTGAGCAAGCCGGGAGTGGTGAACTCCGACGCCTCGCCCAACAAGCCCAACGTCGCGTACAGCGACTCCGCGGGCACCGCGGGCGGCAAGGGTCCGGTCGGGGTGAACGGATCGCACGCGGCGCTGCCGTTCGGCCTCGACCCGGCCCGCACCCCGGTGATGGGCAGCTACGGCGAGAACACGCTGGCCGCCACCGCCACGTCGTCGTGGTACCAACTGCCGCCGCGCACCGCGGACCGGCCGCTGGTGGTGGTCTCGGCCGCGGGCGCGATCTGGTCGTACAAGGAGGACGGAACCTTTACCTACGGGCAGTCGCTGAAACTGCAGTGGGGCATCAGCCGTCCCGACGGCACCGCCCAACCGCTCGGTGAGGTGTACCCGATCGACTTCGGGCCGCAGCCGGCGTGGCGCAACTTGCGCTTCCCGTTGACGTGGGCGCCGCCGGAGGCCAATGTGGCGCGCATCGTCGCCTACGACCCGAACCTGAGTTCCGAGCAGTGGTTCGCGTTCACGCCGCCGCGGGTCCCGGTGCTGGAAACCCTGCAGCAGCTGATCGGATCGCAGACACCGGTGCTGATGGACATCGCCACCGCCGCCAACTTCCCGTGCCAGCGGCCCTTCTCGGAACACCTTGGCGTTGCGGAACTTCCGCGCTACCGCATCCTGCCCGAGCGTAAACAGACGGCGGTGTCGTCGAACCTGTGGCAGTCCAGCGAGGCCGGCGGCCCATTCCTGTTCCTGCAGGCGATGCTGCGCACGTCGACGATCTCGACCTACCTGCGCGGCGACTGGTACCGGGACTGGGGATCGGTCGAGCAGTACTACCCGCTGGTGCCGACGCAGCAGGCGCCGGACGCCGTCGTCGAACAGGGTGTGATCACAGTGCACGGCTGGAGCCGGCAAGGACCGATTAGGGCCCTCCCATGAGCGTGACCGCCGTTGAGGGCAACGTCCGGATGACGCGCTGGGTCGCGACGATCGCCGGGCTGATCGGGTTCATCCTGTCGGTCGCGACACCGCTGCTGCCCGTCGTGCAGACCACCGCGACGCTGAACTGGCCGCAAAACGGCCAGCTGAATAACGTTACGGCGCCGCTGATTTCGCTGAACCCGGTCGATGTGACGGCGAGCGCGCCCTGTTCGGTGGTGCGCGACCTGCCACCCGAGGGCGGGGTCGTGCTGAGCACCGCGCCCAAGAAGGGCAAGGACGCCGCGCTCAACGCGTTGTTCATCGTCGTCAACGGCCAGCGCGTCGACGTCACCGACCGCAACGTGGTGATCGCCAGCGTGTCGCGGGATCAGGCCGCATCCCCGCAATGCCAGCGCATCGAAGTCACCTCCACACGCGCCGGCACGTTCGCGACCTTCGTCGGGTTGACCGACGCCGCGGGTAAGCCGGCGGGCGGCGGTTTCGCCGATCCCAACCTGCGCCCGCAGATCGTCGGGGTCTTCACCGATCTGAGTGGTCCCGCGCCGCCCGGGCTGCGGCTGTCGGCGACGATCGACACCCGCTTTTCCACCACGCCGACGACGCTGAAGTTGCTTGCGATGGTACTGGCGATCGTGTCGACGATCGTGGCGCTGATCGCGCTGTGGCGCCTGGACCAGCTGGACGGCCGCCGGATGCGCCGCTGGATCCCGACCCGATGGCGCAAGTTCACGCTCGTGGACGCCGCGGTGATATTCGGGTTCCTGCTCTGGCACATCATCGGCGCGAACTCCTCCGACGACGGCTACATCCTGGGCATGGCCCGGGTCGCCGACCACGCCGGCTACATGTCCAACTACTTCCGCTGGTTTGGCAGCCCGGAGGATCCGTTCGGCTGGTACTACAACCTGCTGGCGCTGATGACTCACGTCAGCGACGGCAGCCTGTGGATGCGGTTGCCGGACCTCCTCGCGGGGCTGGTGTGTTGGCTGCTGCTGTCGCGTGAGGTGCTGCCCCGATTGGGGCCGGCGGTGACGTCCAGCACGGCCGCGAACTGGGCGGCGGGCATGGTGCTGCTGACCGCGTGGATGCCGTTCAACAACGGCCTGCGCCCCGAACCGATCATCGCGCTCGGTTCGCTGCTCACCTGGGTGCTGATCGAGCGGTCGATGTGCGCCTCCCGGTTGACGCCGGCGGCACTGGCCGTGGTGACCGCCGCGTTCACGCTGGGGGTGCAGCCCACCGGGCTGATCGCGGTGGCCGCGCTGGTCGCCGGTGGCCGGCCAATCCTGCGCATCCTGGTCCATCGCCACCGCGTGGTCGGTACCTGGCCGTTGGTGGCCCCGATGCTGGCGGCGGGATTCGTGATCCTCACCGTCGTGTTCGCCGATCAAACCCTGGCAACGGTGTTGGAAGCCACCAGGATTCGCACCGCGATCGGGCCCAGCCAGGCCTGGTACACCGAGAACCTGCGCTACTACTACCTCATCCTGCCGACCGTCGACGGTTCGTTGTCGCGCCGCTTCGGTTTTCTGATCACCGCGCTGAGCCTGTTCACCGCCGTGTTCATCATGTTGCGGCGCAAGCGGATTCCCGGCGTCGCCCGCGGGCCGGCGTGGCGGCTGATGGGCGTCATCTTCGCCACCATGTTCTTCCTGATGTTCACCCCGACCAAGTGGGTGCACCACTTCGGGCTGTTCGCCGCGGTGGGCGCGGCGATGGCGGCGCTGACCACCGTGCTCGTGTCACCGTCGGTGTTGCGCTGGTCGCGCAACCGGATGGCGTTCCTGGCCGCCGTGCAGTTCCTGATGGCGTTGTGCTTCGCCACCACCAACGGTTGGTGGTACGTCTCCAGCTACGGCGTGCCGTTCAACAGCATCATGCCGAAGATCGCTGGAATCAGCATCAGCACAATCTTTTTCGCCCTGTTCGTCATCGCCGCGCTCTACGCGGTCTGGTTGCACTTCGCATCGAGGAGCCATGGCGAGGGCCGGTTGGCCCGGGCGTTGACGACCGCGCCGATCCCGATCGCGGCCGGCTTCATGGCGCTGGTGTTCATCGCGTCGATGGTGGCCGGGATCGTGCGCCAATACCCCACCTACTCCAACGGCTGGGACAACCTGCGGGAGTTCGCCGGCGGCTGCGGCCTGGCCGACGATGTGCTCGTCGAGCCGGACAGCAACGCGGGCTTCATGGCGCCCCTGCCGGGCAACTCAGGTTCTTGGGGCCCCTTGGGCCCCTTGGGCGGCGTCAACCCGGTCGGGTTTACGCCCGACGGGGTGCCGGAACACACTGTGGCCGAGGCGATTCGGATGACGCCCAACCAGCCCGGCACGGACTACGACTGGGACGCGCCGACGAAGCTGACCACGCCGGGCGTCAACGGATCGGTGGTACCGCTGCCCTACGGACTGGACCCCGCCCGGGTGCCGCTGGCCGGCAGCTACACCACCGGTGCGCAACAGCAGAGCAGGCTGACGTCGGCGTGGTACCAGCTGCCCAAGCCGGACGACGGGCATCCGCTGGTTGTGGTGACGGCCGCGGGCAAGATCGCCGGAAACAGTGTGCTGCACGGTCATACCACCGGGCAGACGGTCGTGCTGGAATACGGCATGCCCGGCCCCGGCGGCGACGTCGTGCCCGGCGGCAGGCTGGTGCCGTACGACCTCTACGGCGAACAGCCGAAGGTGTGGCGCAACCTGCGCTTCGCGCGGTCCCAGATGCCCGCCGGCGCGGTTGCGGTCCGGGTAGTGGCCGAGGACCTGTCGCTAACCCCGGAGGACTGGATCGCGGTGACGCCGCCGCGGGTGCCCGAGCTGCGCTCGCTGCAGGAGTACGTGGGCTCGTCGCAGCCCGTGCTGCTGGACTGGGCGGTCGGGCTTGCCTTCCCCTGCCAGCAGCCGATGCTGCACGTCAACGGCGTCACCGAAATCCCGAAGTTCCGGATCACCCCGGACTACACGGCCAAGAAGATGGACACCGACACGTGGGAGGACGGCACCAACGGCGGGCTGCTGGGCATCACCGACTTGCTGCTGCGGGCCCACGTGATGTCGACCTACCTGTCCCGTGACTGGGGCCGCGACTGGGGTTCGTTGCGCAAGTTCGACACCATTGCCGACGCCCATCCGGCGCAGCTCGACCTGGGCACCGCGAC
Organism: Mycobacterium sp. SP-6446; assembly: GCF_001954045.1. Classification (NCBI taxonomy): domain Bacteria; kingdom Bacillati; phylum Actinomycetota; class Actinomycetes; order Mycobacteriales; family Mycobacteriaceae; genus Mycobacterium; species Mycobacterium sp. SP-6446. The sequence continues at coordinate 4,569 of NZ_MBEM01000083.1, forward strand.
CCGCACGGGATGGTGGTCGCCCGGCGAGATCCGCATCAAGCCCTGATTGCCGTTCCGGTAATCGCGGGCCGGGGTTTAATTTCGGCCCGCGGCGGTCAATACTTAGTTCCCTTGTGAGCTGGCCAACATATGCGGGAAAAGGTGACCCAATGCACACACTGACTCGTCTGGGCGCATGCGCGGCAACGCTGGGCGTGGTGATCACTCCCGCGGCGACATTTGCAATGGTCAAGGCCGCCGCGGAAAGCGGTACGACGGTCGCCCTGAATGCCGATCTCCGGCGCTGCGATTTCAGCCTGGTGGCCAACGGGCCCCCGGTGCAGTTTCCACGACTGGGCAGCGGCACGGTGCTGGTACAGAGGTCCGGGTCGACCGTGACCGCGGAAGTGCATCTGGCGGATTCCCCCCGGCCGGGCACGCATTTCGACGTCGGCCTCATTCAGGAACCCCGTCCCTCGTCGGCCGGTTGCGGGCCCGGCGATCCCGGCACCGCCTTTACCGGAATGGACACCGACGGCGCGGGCAACGCGACGGTGACCATTCAGGACGCCATTCGGCAGGGCACGACCAGCGTCTGGGTGGTCGTCGAACGCGGGGACCCGCACTCGCAGAATCCGGCCGAGTTCTACACCTCCGAGTATCTGGTACCGGTGTAACCGGCACTGAACCCGCGGCGGTGCCATGGCGGCCCAACGCGGGATGAAACACTGGGGCATATGCTCTCGACACGCCTGTGCCTCGCATCGCTGGTCGGTGCCGCGGCGGTCGCTTGCGCCGGACCCCATGCAGCCACCCCGCCGCTTGGCCGGCTGAACTATGTGGCGCTGGGCGACTCGATGGCCGCCGCGCCGGGTGTGCCGGACCCGGCGCCACCCACCGGCTGCCGCAAGTCGACCAACGACTACCCGTCGGTGCTCGCGCGGCGGCTCGGCGCGACCGGGTTCACCGACGTCACCTGCAGCGGCGCGATCACCGAGGACATCACCGATCACGCACAAGAGACGAAGGATGGGATGGTCGGACGCCAGATCGACGCGGTCCGCGCGGCCACCGACCTGATCACCATCACCATCGGGGCCAATGACGTCGGACTGGCCGCCGACGCCGAGGGATGCGAGGTCAAATCCCCCAACCCGGCACCCTGCACCGAGGATTTCGTGTCCGGCGCGGTCGACCGGATTTCGGCGGCGATCGACGGGCATGTCCGCGGGTGGAGCATGCTGATCGACCAGGTCCGCGCCGAGGCGCCGAAGGCGCGGATCGTTTTGGTGGGCTACGGGACCCTGATCCGGCCCGGGGGCTGCTTTCCCGGGCAGCCGGTGTTGCCGCACGACTCCGACTACCTGCAGGCCAAATTCAACGAACTCGACGACCGGCAACGTCAACTGGCCGCCGATAAGGGGATCGAGTACTTCGACACCAGGCCGATGTTCCAGGGCCACGACATCTGCGCCTCGCCCGCCGATCGCTACGTTTCCGGCTATGGGGTGGCCGACCCCGCGGTTCCGTTGCACCCCACCGCTTTTGGCGCGACGGCGGTGGGCGACGCGCTGGCCGGATTCATCGGCCCGGCCGGCGCTCGTAGGTGAGTAGCACCAGGCCGTCGCCGACCGTGCGGACCTCGACGAGGCGCAGGCGTTTCGTGGCGCTGGTGTCGCCGAACGGGCGATCGCCGGCGCCGAGCATGAACGGGAAGACCATCAATCGCAACTCGTCGACGAGGTCGTGTTCCACCAGCGCGTGCACCAGCCGGAAGCTCCCGTAAACGACGATGTCCCCGTTGACGTTTCGGCGCAACGCGCCGACCTGACGCAGTGGGTCGCCCGTCAGCACCGTCGTGTTGTTCCACTGCGGGTCGGGCAGGGTCGCCGACACCACGTGCTTGGGCAGGCTGTTCAATCGGTCCGCCCACCGGCCGGTGCGCGACGGCCAGCGCGCGGCGAAGAACTCATAGGTCCGCCGGCCCAACAGCAGGGCCTCGGCGCCCAGCGCCTCGTCGAGCTCGGCTTCGGCCCACGCGTCGTGGTCGCGTTGGTCGATCTGGCCGAACCAGCCGCCGGCCCTGAAGCCCTCGTCGCCGGTCGGGTCCTGCCCGATTCCGTCGAGCGAGACGTTCTCGCTGACGATGATCTTTCCCATCCTTGCCCTCCTAGCCCGTGTTGTCGGCTACCACTAATGGAGACACCGCCCCGTGCGTCGTCGGGTCGGTGTCTGTACGGATGGAGGTGACGCGAGGTGGTGGTCGGCGATCCGTATCGGGAGCTGATCGAGCCGTACCGCCGGGAACTGCAGGTGCACTGCTACCGGATGCTCGGATCCCTGCAGGACGCCGAGGACGCCCTGCAGGACACGATGCTGGCCGCGTGGCAGGGGCTGGCGGGGTTCGAGGGACGCGCCTCGCTGCGCACCTGGCTGTACCGGATCGCCACCAACCGCTGCCTCAACGCCCGTCGTTCGGCGAGCCGGCGCGCGGCCAAGGAGTGGGACGTGCCCGATGTCGAACCGCCGGGGCCCACCCGTTTGGGTGAAGTCGTCTGGCTAGAGCCCTTTCCCGATGGGCCGGAAGCTCGCTACGAGCAGACCGAATCCATCTCACTGGCTTTCATTGCCGCCCTTCAGGTTCTGCCGCCTCGTCAGGTCGCCGTGCTGGTGCTGCGCGACGTCCTCGGATTCGACACGAACGAGGTGGCCGACATGCTCGACGCCAGCGTCGAAGCGGTCAAGAGCGCCCTCAAGCGGGCGCGTGCCGGGCTTCGCCGCAGCCTGCCGACCGCCGGCGAACTCCCACCGGCCCGCGGCTCGCCGGCCGAGGAAGCGATCGTGGCGAAGTTTGTCCGCGCGTGGGAGTCGGCCGACCTCGATGCGCTCGTGGCCCTGTTGACCGACGACGTGTTCATGTCGATGCCGCCGATGCCCTTCGAATACGAGGGGCGCGACGTCGTGGCCCGCTTCTGCGCGGCCCTGTTCGATGCGGGCCGCAGGTTCGACCTCGTGCCGACGCGCGCCAACGGCCAACCGGCGTTCGGCGCGTACCTGCGCACGCCCACGGGAATCAGCCACGGGGTCGGCCTGTATGTCCTGGGCCTCGCCGGCGAGCGCATCTGCGCCATGACCCGCTTCGATAACAGCGTGCTCGCGAGGTTCGGGCTGCCGCGATCGATCGCGCGCGAGGCACCCTAAACCGGGATCAGCCCGTGCTTACGTGCGGTGCGGAACCAGAGTTGCTTGTCCCGCAACAGATGCAGCGACCGGCGCAGCAGCAGCCTGGTCTGGTGCGGGTCGATGACCGCGTCGATGAATCCGCGCTCGGCGGCCGTCCACGGGATCGCCATGTTGAGGTTGTAACCCTCGATGAAGTCCTTCTTGATCTGCTGCGCCTCGGGGATGGTGGGGTCCGGGAACCGCTTCATCAGCAGCTGCGCGGCCCCCTCGGCGCCGATCACCGCGATGCGCGCGGTCGGCCAGGCGAAGTTGAAGTCGGCGGTCAGCTGCCGCGATCCCATGACGGCGTAGGCGCCGCCGTAGGACTTGCGAACGGTGATGGTCACCTTCGGCACGTCGGCCTCGACCACCGCATACAGGAACCGGCCGCCGCGTTTGATGATGCCGTTCTTCTCCTGCTCGGCACCCGGCAGGAAGCCCGGGGTGTCCACGACGAAGACCAGCGGGATGTTGAACGCGTCGCAGAACCGGATGAATCGCGCGGCCTTGTCGGAGGCCTCGTTGTCGATCGACCCGGACAGGTGCATGGGCTGGTTGGCGATCACGCCCACCGGGCGTCCGTCGACCCGGGCGAACCCGGTGATGATGGCCGGGCCGTGTTGCGCGGCGACGTCCAGGAAGTCGCCGTCGTCGAAGATGCGCAACAGGATCTCGTGCATGTCGTAGGCCATGTTGTCCGAGTCCGGCACGATCGAGTCGAGCTCCAGATCGGTCGGGGTGGTCTCGGGCTCGAGGCCGGGGTTGATGATCGGCGGCTGGCCGACGGCGCTCGACGGCAGGAACGACAGGAAGTCGCGGACGTACTGGAACGCCTCGGCCTCGGAGTCGACCACCTGGTGGATGTTGCCGTAGCGGGCCTGCGCGTCCGAGCCGCCGAGCTCGTCGAGGGTGACCTCCTCGCCGGTGACTTCCTGGATCACGTCGGGCCCGGTGACGAAGAAGTAGCCCTGGTCGCGCACCGAGACCAGCAGGTCGTCCTGGATCGGCGAATACACCGCTCCCCCAGCGCATTTGCCGAAGATCAGGGAGATCTGCGGCACCAGCCCGGACAGCGCCTCGTGGCGGCGGCCCAGTTCGGCGTACCACGCCAACGACGTGACCGCGTCCTGAATCCGGGCCCCACCGGAGTCCTGGATGCCGATGATCGGGCAACCGACCATGGCGCACCATTCCATCAGCCGGGCGACCTTGCGGCCGAACATCTCACCGACGGTGCCCTGGAACACCGTCTGGTCGTGGGAGAACACCCCGACCGGCCGGCCGTCGATCATGGCGTGCCCGGTGACGCAACCGTCGCCGTAGAGCGCGTTCGGGTCGTTCGGCGTTTTGGCCAGCGCCCCGGTCTCTAAGAAGGTGCCCGGGTCGACCAGCGCGTGCACGCGGGCGCGGGCGCTGGGGATGCCCTTTTTGTTGCGCTTGGCGACGGCCTTCTCACCACCGGGCTCTTTGGCCAATTCCAGGCGACGGTGGAGCTCGGCCAGCTTCTCCGCGGTGGTGTGCTGGATGGGAGCTGGCGCCATCTCCGTCACTACTTGCCTACCTCACTCGTCTGACTGGCTTGCGCTTCCACCTTATTCAGCGCGTCGGTGAGGTGGGCACCGACCTTGCCGATGATCGGTTCGTCGATGGCCTGGATGTGCTCGCCACCGATCGGAACCACTTCCAGGTCCGCCACGTACTCGCCCCAGCCGCCGTCGGGCTGACGGATCGCGTACCGCGGCTCGAACTCGATGACGTCGTCGTGGTAGCGATCGGCCATGTAGAGGGTCACGTGGCCGTCGTACGGCTCGATCTCGACGGTCTCCAGCGCCCGGTTGTCCAGATAGGACGTCCGCTGGTGCTCGACGATGCCGCCCGGAATCTGCACGCCGCTCTGCTGGACGATGTCCAACACGAACTTGACCTGACCCTCGTCGTCGAGCTCCTCGAGCTGCTCGTAGGGGATCGCCGGAATCTCGACGTTGAAGGTGCGCTCCGCGAACTTCGCGTACCGGTCCCAGCGCTTGCGGGTTTCCTCCCGGGTCTGCGGGATCTCCTCGCCGGCGCGCACCGTGTCGATCAACCCGACGAACGCGACATTGGCGCCCATCCGCTTGAGCCCGATGGCGCAGGCGTACGCCAGTGCGCCGCCGAGCGACCAACCGACCAGGACGAAAGGCTTGTCCCCGTTGAGTTCCAGGAGTTTGGGCACGTACTGGGCGGCCCTTTCCTGCACGGAGCCTTCGACCCGCTCGAACCCGTACATCGGGGTATCCGCCGGCAGGCGGTTGAGCAGCGGCTCGTAGACCACGGTCGAACCGCCGGCCGGGTGGAACACGAACACCGGTATTTGCGAATCGTCCTGCGGCGCTCTGATGGTGCGGACGAAGCCGTCGATCTGTCCGGCCTCGAAGTAGCCGCGGATCTTCTCGGCCAGCGCCTCGATGGTCTCCGACGTCAGCACGTCCTCGGCGGTGATCGGACCCTCGGCCCGCTCCGAAAGCCGCTGCGCCATCTTGGCGGCGGTGCCCTCGTCGAGCTTGGGCAGCGGGTTGAAGATGCCGCCCGCCGACTTGCCCGTGACGATCGCCCAGGTGGCGAAGGTGACGCGCTCGGCGGCGTCGCGCGGGGGCACGTCGGAGTTGAGCGCCTTGGCCACCGCCTCCTGGCTGAGCGCTCCCGCCAGGTTCGGTTGGCCACCATTGGTGGCCGCGGCCTTCGGACCGGACGGGTCCGTCGGTGGCGGGGGAATCGTCACATCCGAGGGCGGCGGCGCGGGCTGAGTCTCGGGCTCCGCCTGCGGGTCCGGATCCGGCGCGGCGACCGATGCCGGCGTTGCCCCGCTGAGCAACTGGGCCTGCTCCCGTGCGATCTCCTCGGGCGTCAGCGTCTTCTGGTGCTCGTGCAGCTGCTCGACCTCGTCGCGGTGCTCGATCGCGTACTCGATCAGCTTCTCGACGGCGTACAGATTGGCGTCCCGCACGGCCGTCAATTGGATTGGGGGAAGGTCGAAGTCGTACTCGACGCGGTTCTTGATCCGCACCGCCATCAGCGAGTCCAGGCCCAGCTCGATCAGCGGCACCTCCCACGGCAGGTCCTCGGGCTCATACCCCATGGCCGCCGAGACGATCAGGCCCAGCCGCTCGGCGATGGTCTCGCCGGAATCCGGTGACCATCGGCCCACGTTGCTCGGCAGGTAGCGGTTGGTCAGGCTGTCCGACAGCGTTTCGGCGTCGGACTCCTCGACGGGCGCGGCCGGGGCCTCAGGCGCAGCGGTCGCGGTCGGGGCGGCGATCGTCGCGCCGGCGCCCACCGCGGTCGGCAACGCGGCGACATCCGAACCCGCCCGGGACACCAGCGCGTCGTAAACCAGGGTGAAGGACTCGTCGATGCGGGCATGCACCTGGACCGAGGCGCCGCCGGGGTGCCTGGTCATCGTGGTCACCAGCCGGGCGCCGGCGCCGGGCACCGCGCGCTGCTCGGACGCCACCAGCTGCGCATCCGGAAGCACTTGTGTCGCAGCGGATCTCACCAACGCGGCCAGGTCCGTGTCGCCGTTGCGCGGCGCGAATTCCCAGACGTGGCGGCCATCCGGCAACGCGACATGGGTTCCCGGCATGATCACCGAGCCGTCGCCGGAGAAGTGCACGTCCAGCCAGTGCTCTTTGCGCTTGAACCGGGTCGGCGGGATGTTCGCGTAATCCTCGGGCCCCTGGGCGCGGCTGAACAGGGTCCGGATGTCCAGATCGTGGCCGTGGACGTAGAGCTGGGCCATGGCCGAGATCATCGACTCGACGTCGTCCTGCTTTTTGGCCAGCGTCGGAATCAGTTGGGCGTCATGAAGACCCGCGGCGGCGGTGGTTAGGCCGATCTGCATCAGCGCCACCGGGTTGGGGGCGAGCTCCAGGAACGTGGTGTGGCCGGCGTCGACGGCATTGCGGATGCCGTGGGTGAAGTAGACGGAATGCCGCATGCCCTTGACCCAGTAGGCGACGTCGTGGATCGGCTCGCCGCCGGGCTTGATGTAGCTGCCCTCGTGCACCGTCGAAAAGATTCCGACGGCCGGGCTCTGCGGCGCGATGCCCTGCAGCTCCGCGGAGAACTCGCCGAGTAGCGGGTCCATCTGCGAGGTGTGGCCGGCGCCCTTGGTCTGCAGCTTGCGGGCAAAGCGGCCCTCCGCCTCGGCGCGGGCGACGATCGCGTCGATCTGCTCGGGCGGACCGCCGATCACGGTCTGGCTGGGTGCGGCGTAGACGCACACCTCCAGGCCGGGGAAATCACCGAACACTGTCTTCAACTCGTCGGCGGAGTACTCGACGAGGGCCATCAGCCGGATGTATTCGCCGAACAGCATCGCCTCGCCCTCGCCCATCAGGTGCGAGCGCGAGCAGATGACGCGGGTCGCGTCGGCCAGTGACAGCCCGCCCGAGAAGTAGGCCGACGCGGGCTCACCGAGCGATTGGCCAACCACCGCGGCGGGTTTCGCGCCGTGGTGCTTGAGCAGCTCGCCCAGGGCGATCTGGATCGCGAAGATGACGACGTTGGAAGTCTCGATGCCGTATTCGTGCGAGTCGTCGAGGATCAGCTCGAGCACCGAGTAACCCCGCTCGTCCTGGATCAGCGCGTCGACCTTCTCGATCCATTCGGCGAAGACCTCGTTGCGCAGGTACAGGCTCTTGCCCATCTTGCGGTGCTGCGCACCGAAACCGGCCATCGCCCACACCGGGCCGCTGGTCACCGGCCCGTCGGTGCTGAACACGTTCGGCTTCTGCTTGCCCTCGGCGATCGCCCGCAGGCCCTTGATCGCCTCTTCGTGGTCGTGGGCCAGCACCACCGCGCGGGAGCGGCCGTGGTTGCGACGCGACAGCGCGCGGCCGATCGATTCCAGCGACGACGCCTGGCCTTCCGGGCTTTCCATCCAGTCGGCGAGCTCGGCGGCGGCGGCCCTCTTGCGCGACGTCAAGAACGCCGACACCGCGAGGGGGATCAGCGGCGCTGATTCTTCTTGTGCCGCAAGCTCTTCCAGCGCGATCTCTTTGAGGCGCAGCGCCTCGTCGGTGACGCCGGGCAGCTCGTATTCTTCCTCCGGCGCCTCGGAGGCGTCGGGAATGATGTTGCCGAAATCGTCGAACCGCAGCGAGTGGCTTTCCAGCCCAGGGGCTTCGGCCGATTCGGTTTCGGGGCCCGACTCGACCTCCGGCGCGGGCTCCGGCTCCCGCTCGACGACGTCGCGGGGCAGCACCTCGCGCACCACCAGGTGCGCGTTGGCCCCACCGAAGCCGAAGCTGGAAACCCCGGCCAGCGCGTAACCGCCGTAGCGCGGCCAATCGGCCGGGGAGTCGATGACCTTCAAGTGCATGCCGTCGAAGTCGATGTAGGGGCTAGGCCCGGCGAAGTTGATCGACGGCGGCAGCTTGTCGTGCTGCAAGGCCAGCACCACCTTGGCCAGGCTGGCCGCGCCGGCGGCCGACTCCAGGTGTCCCACATTGGTTTTCACCGCGCCCAGCAGTGCCGGGCGATCCGCGGGACGGCCCCGCCCGACGACACGACCCAGCGCCTCGGCCTCGATCGGGTCGCCCAGCACGGTGCCGGTGCCGTGCGCCTCGATGTAGTCGACGGTGCGCGGATCGATGCCGGCGTCCTTGTAGGCCCGGCGCAGCACCTCGGCCTGCGCGTCCTGGTTGGGGGCGATCAGGCCGTTGGACCGGCCGTCGTGGTTGACCGCGCTGCCGGCGATCACGGCCAGGATCTGGTCGCCGTCGCGGCGGGCGTCGTCAACCCGCTTGAGCACGAACATGCCGCCACCCTCGGAGCGGGTGTAGCCGTCGGCGTCGGACGAGAAGGATTTGATCCGGCCGTCGGGCGAAAGCACCTGACCGATCTCGTCGAAACCGAGCGTCACCAACGGGGTGAGCAACGCGTTGACACCACCGGCGACCGCCACGTCGCACTCGCCGTTGCGCAGCGCCTGCACCGCCTGATGCGTCGCCACCAGCGAGCTCGAGCAGGCGGTGTCCAGCGCGACCGAGGGGCCGCGGAAGTCGTAGAAGTAGGACACCCGGTTGGCGATGATCGAGCTGGCGGTGCCGGTGATCGCGTACGGGTGCGCGACGGTGGGGTCGGAGACCGCCAGGAATTGGTAGTCGTTGTTGGAGAAGCCGACGTACACGCCGACGGCCTCGCCGCGCAGGCTCGACGCGGGGATGCGGGCGTGCTCGAGCGCCTCCCAGGTGAGCTCCAGCGCCATCCGCTGCTGCGGGTCGATGTTGTCGGCCTCGGTCTTGGCCACGGCGAAGAACTCCGAGTCGAAGCCCTTGATGTCCTTCAGGTAGCCACCCCGGGTGCGGGCGGTGCCGACGCGCTGGGCGATGCGCGGCTCTTCGAGGAATTCCGACCAGCGGCCCTCGGGCAGATCGGTGATCGCGTCGCGACCCTCCAGCAGCGCCTGCCAGGTTTCGTCGGGGCTGTTCATGTCGCCGGGCAGCCGGGTGGACAGGCCCACCACCGCGATGTCGACGCGCTCGGCGGGGCCGGGGCGCGACCAATCGGCGTCGTCCAGCTCGTCGGCCACCTCGGGCTCACCCTCGATGATGCGGGTCGCCAACGACTCGATGGTCGGGTGCTGGAACGCCACCGCGACCGACAGCGTGACGCCGGTCATGTCCTCGATGTCGGCGGCCATCGCCACGGCATCCCGCGACGCCAGACCCAGCTCGACCATCGGCACCGACTCGTCGATGTCGTCGGGTGATTTCCCGACGGCCCGGCCCACCCAGTTGCGCAGCCACTCGCGCATCTCGGCGACCGTCATGTCGGTCTTGTCGGCGGGCAGGTTCTCCTGAGGTTCGTCTGTGTCAGCCATGGTTCCTGATTCAGTCGTTGGCGCCGGCGAAGGCGGTCGGGGAACCGACGCCGCTGCGCAGACTGCCGTCAAGGTAGGCGGCGCGGCAGGCGCGGTGCCCGATCTTGCCGCTGGAGGTACGCGGGATCGTTCCCGACTGCACCAGCAGCAAGTCGCGGACCGTGACGCCGTGGCGCACGGCGATGGCCGCGCGGATGTCGTCGGCGATCGGCTGGTAGTCCAGCTTGTGCGAGCCGGCGGCGCGCTCGGCGACGATCACCAGCTGTTCGGAGGCGTCGTCGGGGTCGTACTTGATGCCGGCGTGCGGGTTGTCGAAGACTTCCTGCGGCAGTTGGTTCGCCGGCACCGAGAAGGCCGCCACGTAGCCGGTGCGCAGTGCCTTGCTGGCTTCCTGCGCCGAGTACTCGAGGTCCTGCGGGTAGTGGTTGCGGCCGTCGATGATGACCAGGTCTTTGATGCGGCCCGCTATATAGAGGTGCCCCTCGTAGTAGGTGCCGTAGTCGCCGGTGCGCACCCACATGCCGTCGTCGGGGGCGCCCTCGGCGTGCGACTCGCTGATCCGCGACTTGAGGATGTTGCGGAAGATCTCGGTGGTTTCGGCTTCCTTGCCCCAGTAGCCGCTGCCCATGTTGTTGCCGTGCAGCCAGATCTCGCCGATCTGGCCGTCGGGCAGCTCGCTGGCCGTGTCGGGGTCGACGATGACGGCCCACTCGTCGACGCCGATGACGCCCGCGGAAACCTGCGCCACCGCGCTCGGCGAATCCGCGGCTACCTCGACGAAGCGCTGGTTGTTCAGCTCGGCACGGTCGACGTGGATGACCCTGGGCGCCTCGTCCATCGGTGTGGTGGAAACGAACAGCGTCGCCTCGGCCAGACCGTAGGACGGCTTGATCGCCGTCTCGCGCAGGCCGTAGGGCGCAAACGCCTCGTAGAACTTGCGCATCGACGCGGGGGACACCGGCTCGCTGCCGTTGAGGATCGCTTTGACGTTGCTCAGGTCCAGCGGCGGTTCGCCTTCCTTGGGCGCACCGCGCAGCGCGGCATGCTCGAAGGCGAAGTTCGGCGCGACGGTGATGACCTCACAGTCCGGTGCGTCGTCGGGCTTGCGTGCCATCTCGCGGATCCACCGGCCGGGCCGGCGCACGAACGCGGCGGGCGTCATGAAGGTGAAGTTGTGACCGATCACCGGCGACAACAGCGCGGTGATCAGGCCCATGTCGTGGAAGAACGGCAGCCAGGACAGGCCGCGGTCAACTTCCTTACCTTCGAGCCCCTCCAGCACCTGCAGCACGTTGGTGGGCAGGTTCAGGTGGGTGATCTGCACGCCGGTCGGGGTGCGGGTGGAGCCCGAGGTGTACTGCAAGTAGGCGATGGTGTTCTCGTCGGCCACCGGCTCCTCCCAGGTGGATGCCACCTCGTTGGGCACCGCGTCGACGGCGACGACGCGGGGGCGCTCCTTGGCCGCGCGGGCGCGGATGAACCTGCGCACACCCTCGGCGGCCTCGGTCGTGGTCAGGATCGTCGATGGCGTGCAGTCATCGAGCACGGCGTGCAAACGTCCGACGTGCCCCGGCTCGGAGGGGTCGAACAACGGCACCGCGATCCTGCCGGCGTACAGCGCGCCGAACAACGCGACGAGATAGTCCAGGTTCTGCGGGCACAGGATCGCGATGCGGTCACCGGGCTGGGTGACCTGCTGCAGCCGGGCGGCCACCGCACGGTTGCGGGCGCTGAACTCCGACCACGAGATGTCCTTGTATTCACCGTCGCGTTCGGTGGAGAAGTCGACGAACCGGTAGGCCAGCTTGTCGCCGCGCACCCGCGCCCACTTCTCAACGTGCTTGACCAGGTTGGTGTTGTCCGGGAACCTGATCTTTCCGTTGACGATGAACGGGTTGTGGTACGCCATGCCGGTTTCTCCTGTCACAACACAATTCGGTCGGCTGCTCCGACGTTATAACCGCGCGCAAGCCGGCCCTGTCACGGCGCATGCTGAGGCGCGCGTCGATTGGGTGCCAGCTTCGACCCAAACGGGTCACGATCCAATGCTCTTACTTTTCTCTTAATGTTAAGGGGCGGCACGCGGCAGACCAAATCACAACGTACCGCCGATTCCGTCACGTATCGGCCTCACGCGCGGCCATATCAGCCGTGTTTGGGATGCGGCGCGTTCTCGATGAGCCCGTGGGCCCAGTTCAACGTCCAATCCGTTGCGGGGATCCCGTCCAGGTTCCAGAACTGGGTGGTGGCGTACAGCGCGTGCACCGGCTGGCCGGCGCCGCCGGCGAGCGTGTTCAGCGTGATCGGCAGGTTGGCGATGCTGAACGCCTCGTTCGGGGCGGCGCAGATCAGATCGCCCGGCGCGCAGATCTCGTTGGTCTTGTCGTTGAGCGCGCCGAAGCCGCCCGGTCGCGCCCCGGTCATGGTCAATCCGAGACCGGACAACATCGGCACCTCCGCCAACGTGACTTCGGCGCCCTCGCCGGGCGGGTTGGGCCCGATGTCGTTGCCCACCCCCTGCTGGCGACGGCCGTCGGCGATCAATGTCACACCGAGCACCAGATCGTCGTCGACGGGACCGCGGCCGTTGCCGATGTCGCTGGCGATATCCCCGGCGATTACCGCACCCTGCGAAAAACCCATCAGCACATAGCTGGTCAAGGGGCACTTGTTGTTCATGTCGGTCATCGCCTGCACGGTCGCGCGGGTGCCTTCGGCGCGGCTGTCGTTGTAGGACATCTGCGTGTCCCCGCTCATCGGGTTGTGGAACTGCGCCGTGTAGGGGGTGGTGTACGACGACACCCGGGCGGCCGGAAACTGCTGACCGAGCTGGGCGGTCACTTTGTGCAGCAACGCATTCGGGAACTGCATCGGATTGCCCGGGTCGTCCTGCACCGACGATTCCCACGTGCCCGGGACGTTGATCAACTGCACGTCGGGACACGAGGCGTCTTGCGAGGCGGGTCGCGGCTTGTGCGGGTGGGCCGTCGTCGACGACGGGGGTAACACGCCGGGCGGCACCGCGCTGGGCGGCGACGAGGGGCTGCGCAGCAGCATCACCACACCCACGATCACCAGCAATACGACACCGGCCATCGGGAGGGCGGCAACCCAGGCGAGGATTCGGCGTCTACGCCGGGCGTTGGTGGCCATCTTCTCCTGCTAGCAGAGTCGGAAGTCGCAGCTCGTATAGAGGTAGGCGGCCGTCCCGCCCTCTGCTGCACCCACCACCGTACCGGCTCGTCGCGCCGGTACCGTCCGTGCGCCCGCTAGCGAATGGCGCCGACGATGTCGCCCGACATGGCGCCCAGCTGCCCCGCCCACGAACCCCAGCCGTTGTCGCCGCCGCCCGGGAAGTCGAAGTGCCCGTTGTGGCCGCCGTTGCTGCGGTACTGCTGGTAGAACTCCCGGGAGCTGCCCATCGCCGCGCCGGCCTGGCCGGCCATGGCGGCGTCGTCACCGCCCATGTTCGTCGGGCTGTAGACCCACACCCGGGTGTTGTTCTGCGCCAGCAGCGTGGAGTGCACGTACGGGTCGTGCCACTTCCACCGGCCCAGCTGCGGCGCGCCCCACATGCCGTTGCCATCCACACCGCCGAACTGCTGCAGGCCGGCCAGGATCGCGCCGTTGTAGTTGGTGCTCGACGGGTACAGGAAGCCGGACAGCGAACCGGCCATGCCGAAGCGGTCGGGGTGGAAGGCGGCCAGCGCCATCGCGGCGTAGCCGCCCTGTGAGGCGCCCACCGCGGCGTGGCCACCGGGCGCCAGGCCCTTGTTGGCGGCCAGCCAGTTGGGCAGCTCGCTGGACAGGAACGTGTCCCACTGCTTGCTGCCGTCGTTCTCCCAGTTGGTGTACATGCTCCAGGCGCCTCCGGCGGGCGCCACCACCGAGATGCCCTTGCCGGCCAGCGTGTTCATCGCGTTACCCGCGGTCACCCAGTTGCTGACGTCCGGGGCCGCATTGAAGGCGTCCAGGAGGTACACCGCGTGTGGGCCGCCGCCCAGGAAGGCCACCGGGATGTCGCGGCCCATGGCCGCCGACGGCACCATCAGGCTTTCGTAGCCCGCGGCCTTGGTTTTGCCGATGGTTCCGGGCGTCACCATCCCCAGAGCCGCACCGCCGAACCCGACCGATAGTGCGGCAATGCAGAACACCCGCAGCAGCGCTGACAGACCCCTCATGTCCACCCTCCATCGTCTAGTCGCTGTGAGCACACTATCCACACCCGATGGGCGACGTAAATCACTAATGGCGGCGACCCCGAGGGATCGCCGCCATTAGCGGTGTTGCTTTCGGCTGGCTGCTACGTGCCGGTGGTGCTGCTACCGGCGTTGGTGGCGGCAGCGGTCGCGGGGCCGGCGCCGGGCGTGGCACCGAGCACCTGCTGCAGGTCAGGCTTCATGGCCTGCAGCTGCGCTCCCCAGTACGGCCAGTCGTGGGTGCCGTTGGCGTCGAAGTTCCACACGGCGTTGTGACCGCCGGCGGCGTTGTAGGCCTCCTGGAACTTCAGGTTGCTGGTCCGCACGAAGCCCTCGAGGAACTTCGCGGGCAGGTTGTCGCCACCGAGGTCCGACGGCTTGCCGTTACCGCAGTAGAGCCAGATGCGGGTGTTGTTCGAGACGAGCTTGCCGACCTGCAGCGACGGGTCGTTGCGCTGCCATGCCGGGTCACTGGACGGGCCCCACATGTCGTCCTTCTTGTAGCCGCCGGCGTCACCCATGGCCAGGCCGATCAGCGACGGGCCCATGCTCTGCGACGGGTCCAGCAGCGCCGAGAGCGAACCGGCGTAGATGAACTGGTCGGGGTGGTAGGCGGCCAGGATCAACGCCGACGACCCGGCCATCGAGAGGCCGACCGCGGCGCTGCCGGTGGGCTTGACCTGCTTTTGCGCCGACAGGTACTGCGGCAGCTCGCTGGTCAGGAAGGTTTCCCACTTGTAGGTGGTGCAGCCGGCCTTACCGCAGGCGGGCTTGTACCAGTCGGAGTAGAAGCTGGACTGACCGCCGACCGGCATGGCCACGGCGATGCCCGACTGGTTGTACCACTCGAACGCGGGGGTGTTGATGTCCCAGCCGTTGAAGTCGTCCTGCGCGCGCATGCCGTCGAGCAGGTACAGGGCCGGCGCGTTGGCGCCACCGCTTTGGAACTGAACCTTGATGTCGCGGCCCATGGCCGCGGACGGGACCTGCAGGTACTCCACCGGCAGACCCGGGCGAGAGAACGCCCCGGCGGTCGCCGGGCCCCCCACGACGCCGATCAGGCCCGACAGTAGGGCTGCCCCAACAGCACCCACCACGAGCCGGCGCGGCATAGCCGCTACGGCACCGCGAACTCTGTCAACAAGCTTCATCCTTGCTTCCTCATCCTTTCGGGCGCATCTTTCGTCCCCGCGCATGATCGATTGGGTCCGACTGCATGCGTTTAGGCGCAGCAGTGCCCGTGTAGTCAATCACAACATCGGGCAGCGGGTCGCATCGAGGAGCTCCCGCAAACCGTCCACCGGCCGTCATTTCCGCTGATTTCCGCGCCGAACGCGGCGGCGGTGAAGGGCGTTTCCGCATGTGCCCACCCGATGCCGCACGCTGGTGGCGCGATAGATGTGATTTTGCTGTCAATCTGCCGCGCCCCCGCGACGCGAGCAGTTTGAGACCCGCCGAAAAAATCTGCCCGGGAACTCACTCGCGGGGCGGTGGCGGACCGGCCTCGGGCACCGGCAGCCCGCACCTGGCGAGCTCGTAGAGCGGCACGCGGTCGATCTGATACTGGGTGAATTTGAAGGAATGCAAGAAGTTTGAGACGAACCGGTGCGGCGTCATCGGGGCCCGCACCGAGCTCAGCACCGCCTGGGTTTCGGGGCATTGCAGCGCCGCGGTCGCCTGGGCGACCCAATTCGCGTCCAGGTAGCCCGGAACGCCCGGATAGACCTTCACCCAGGGGCCGTCGGCGATGACCCAGTCGGGGAAGAGGTTCTTGTCATGCCCGATCCGGCCGTGTTGCAGTCGCCCCGTGTGTTGCGCGATGGGGTTGGCCAGCCCGATCTGGTCGATCACCCGCACGTCGAGCCCGACGTTCATGCCGACCATGCCCAGATTGGTGAAAAACACCGTGTGTTGCGGCTTTTGGGGCGGCTTGCCGCTCGGTGGCTGACCCATTGGCACCAGGTCCCACTGCGTGTAGTTGCCCGACGGCAGCAGCAACGCCCCGTCCGGGGTGTTGTTGAGGGCGGTCAGGATCGCCGCCATCCGCGGGTAGTCGAGGTAGTCGGCGGCGGTCAGCGGGTGTGCGCGCCCGGTGGCCTGCGCATAGAAGCGCCGCTCGTCGACGATGCCCGAATAGGTGACGTGGGTGGCGTCGTCACCCATCCCGGGTGAGTTTGCTGCCCACAGCGACCAGCCCGCGATTCCCAGCCACAAGACCCCGGCCGCACCGGACAGCCACAGGCCGGTCTCGCGCAGGTACACCTTGCCGTCCGGGATGACCACCGGGATGACGGCGACCGGAGCCAGCAAACAAAAAAGCGGCGCCAGCAACACCCTGGCGTGCATGAAGTCGCCGCCCTGCCGGATCCAATAGAGCGCCTGCAGCAGACCGCTCACCAGGACGAAAGCCACCACGGCGGGCGGGCTTTGGACGGCCCGGGCGAACCGTCCGTAATTGGGCGCCAGGGCGGGCCGCAGGAACGACGGCCGCCGCCGCGCGGCCATCAACAGCAGGCCCAGCGGCACCAGCAGCACGACGGGCGCCCATATCGCATAGGGCGCGTTGAAGTTCGAGAGATAGATCATGCCCTGCGACCACTTGTCGCCGGCCGCGTCCTTCGCCAGGGCGGTGCCGGGCACCAACAGTCCGTAGTAACCCATCCGGAAGATCTCGTAGGCGACCGGCAGGAATCCGCCCGCCACCACGATCAGCACGCGACGCTGCCAGGTGCGGGCCGCGATCAGCATCATGATCAGTGCCAGGCCGCCCATCAACGCGAAGTCGGGCCGCACCAGAACGCTGAATCCCGCGACGAAGGCCAGCGCGGCGAGGAAGAACCGGTTATCCGGGCGGGTCCGCAGCGGCTGCCCCCAGCGAACCATCATCCACCACAGCAACCCCAAATAGGCCAGCGCCAAACCACTTTCGAGGCCGGAGGTGGCGAAGTCACGCGCCGGCGGCAGCGCGATGTAGACCAACGCGCCGGCGGGCAGCATGATCGCGCGCGCGCCCCGCAGGCTGGGCGCATAGAGCCGCCCGGTGCCCAGCATCAGCAGCGCGACGCCCAGCACCGACAGCCCCAGGGCCAGCGCCAGTGCCACGTACTCCATGCGCATCGGGCCACCGACCCAGCTGCCCACGTACATCAGGTAGGTCCATGCCGTGGAGGTGTTCGCCTCGACGCGCTCGCCCTGATTGAACACCGGCCCGTTGCCGGCCAGCAGGTTGCGCACGGTGCGCAGCACGATCAGCCCGTCGTCGGCGATCCAGCGCCGCTGCCAGCTGCCCCACCCGAACAGCACCGCGACCACCGCCACGCTGATCCACAGGCTGACCCGGACCATGGTGGCGTATGCGAACACCGGCCGGCCGACCCGCCTGACCGCCGCGCGGCGGCGCATCACTTCACGCTTGATGGCCTCCAGACCGGGGCTAGCCGAAGGCAACCGCGGCTCCGACCGTCGCGATCCAGGCCAGGGCCAACAGCTGCAGCACCCGGTCACGCAGCGCGATGTCTTCCGGCTCCCCGGCCAGCCCGCCGTCGACGTCGACCGCGTAGCGCAGGATCGCGATGGTGAACGGGACCATGGACACCGTGAACCAGCGCGCGGACCCGTGGTCGCGCTCGAACGCCCACAGCCCGTAGCACATCACCACCGCGGTGGCCGACATCGTCCAGACGAACCGCAAATAGGTGCCCGTGTAGCTCTCCAGCGCCTTGCGGATCGCCGCGCCGGTGCGCTCGGCCAGTTGCAGCTCGGCGTAGCGTTTGCCGGCCGCCATGAACAGCGACCCGAACGCCATGATCAACAAAAACCATTGCGACAGCCGGGTGTCGGTGGCCGCCCCGCCGGCGATGGCCCGGAGCAAGAACCCCGACGACACGATGCAAATGTCCATCACCGCTTGGTGTTTGAGGCCGAAGCAGTAGCCCAGCTGCACGGCGATGTAGACCGCCATCACCACCGCGAGGTTCGGCGTCAGCCACCATGCAATACCCACGGAGGCCACGCCCAGGAACGCGGCCAGAGCGTAGGCCAGCCATTCGGGCACCACGCCGGCGGCGATCGGACGGAACCGCTTGGTGGGGTGTTCGCGGTCGGCCTCGACGTCGCGGACGTCGTTGATCAGGTATATCGACGAGGCCGCGAGGCTGAACACCACGAAGGCCACCGCCACCTGGATGCCCAGCTGGCCGTAGTCGTACTGGTGGCCGCGGCCGGCCGCGCTCAGCGGTGCGGCCAGCACCAGCACGTTCTTCACCCATTGCCGCGGGCGGATTGCCTTGACCACCCCGACGATCACATTGCCCGGCGGTCCGACCACCACGTCTTCACTCATTCGGCGAACCTCTTTCGCAACCTTTCGCCGCTGCTGCGTGCGATCCCCGCGACGCCGGCGCCCAGCGCGATGCCGAAGGCCACGTCGCTGGGATAGTGCACCCCCAGCAGTATCCGCGACAGCGCCATCGGGGGGACGAGCAACACGGGCAGGGGCAGCCCGGTGGTGCGGGCCATCAGGATTGCCGCGGCGGTGGTGGAGGTGGCGTGCGCCGACGGGAAGCTCAGCCGGCTCGGCGTGCCGACGTTCACCGCGACGGCGGGATGGTTCGGTCGCTGGCGCCGCACCACGCGCTTGATCAACACGGCGGCCGCGTGTGCGGCGAACGCGCCGACGCCGGCCACCAGCCAGTCCCGGCGATGCCGCGGCACCAGCAGCGCACCGAGCAGCGACACGGCCACCCAGCCGATGCTGTGCTCGCCGAAGTGCGACAGCCCGCGGGCCGTGCTCAGCACCCCGGGGCGGTCGGCCAGCGCCGCCTGGACGGCGACCACCGCGGCGACTTCGCCGCGCGGCGGCCCCGAAAGAGGGATTTCAGCCATTGTCCGCTGCGGGCAGCAACGCCGTCTCCCACTTCTGCTTGCTGGACAGAACCGGAAGCGCGCCGCGGTACACGCGGCGCATCTCGTCGAACCGGCTCAACAGCAGACGCTGGCGGCGCAGCGATTTGAACAGCAACGAAAACATCTTGCGTCGGTTGCGCTGTCGATAGACCACACCGCACCCGTCGGCCGTCGTGACGGTCACCCCGTCGACCGTGCACAGCCGGAACCAGCGCGCGTCCTGGGTCGGCACGTTGTACTCCGGACGCTGGTGGGCCGCCGGGTCGGCCTTGGTCGCGTTGTGGAGTATCCCGCGGGCCAGCCGGTAACTGATCGACAGCGGGTTCACCGGGGGATTCATCGCCTTGCTCTGGTGCATCGGCTGGGGCAGCTCGCTGGCCGCCGGCAGGACGACGGCATCCGGGAACTCCTTGCGCATCCGATGCACCTCGGGCAGCGCCGATTCCAGGATCGAGAAGATGTGCTCGGGGCCGGCCAGGAAGTCGTCGATGGCCTTGTTCTGGATAGCCACCGTCGAATATTCAAGACAGGCAAGGTGTTTCAGTGTTGCCTTCAGGTGGCTGCGTACCAGGCCGGTGACGTCACCGTCCCAGTGCATCGCCGCGACGACGAGGCGGTTGCGCAGATGGAAGTAGGCCTGCCAGTCGATGGCGTCGTCCTTGTCGCTCCAGGCCATGTGCCAGATCGCCGCCCCGGGCAGCGTCACCGTCGGGTATCCGTGCTCGGCGGCCCGCAGGCCGTAGTCGGCGTCGTCCCACTTGATGAACAGCGGCAGCGGCTGGCCCAACTCCTCGGCGACCTGCCGCGGGATCATGCAGGTCCACCAGCCGTTGTAGTCGACGTCGATGCGACGGTGCAGCAGCTTGCTGCGAGGGTTGTTGTCGTTCAACGGATTTTCGGCGAAGTCGTGGTCGTATTCGGTGTGCGGCGCCGCGGTCCACATGAAGTTCGACGGGTCGACGACCTCGCCCATGATGTGCAGGTGCGAGGGCTCCTGCAGGTTGAGCATCTGGCCGCCCACCAGCATCGGGCTCTTGGCGAATCGGTGCATGGCCAACACCCGCAGGATCGAGTCGGGCTCGATGCGGATGTCGTCGTCCATGAACAGAATCTGTTGGCAATCCGTGTTTTTCAGCGCCTCGTACATCACCCGGCTGTATCCACCGGACCCGCCGAGGTTGGGCTGGTCGTGGATCGACAGCCGATCGCCCAGCCGGGCGGCCGCGGCGGGGAAGTCCGGGTGGTCGCGGACCTTGCGCACACCCTGATCCGGCACGATCACCGCACCAATTACCTCGTCCACCAACGGATCCGCGGTGAGCGCGGCCAGCGCATTGGTGCAGTCGGCCGGCCGGTTGAAGGTCGGGATGCCGACTGCGACGTTGGCCGTGCCCGGCGCGGGCTCGGTGGCATACCAGCCGCCGCTGAGCAGGTTGACGTTGGTATCGGTGGTGATGTCGAACCAGATCCAGCCGCCGTCCTCGAACGGCTTGAGCGGCACCTCGATCTCGACGACGGCCGGCTGGTCCTCGGTGCCCACGAATTGGCGTCCGTCGACCGAGATCCGCACCGCGTTGGCCTTCGACCGGTAGACGTCGACGCGACCGGTTCCGGTCAGCTCGACGCGCAGTACCACCGAGGTGCAGATCGACCAGCGGCGCCAGTAGCTGGCCGGGAACGCGTTGAAATACGTCGCGAACGACACCTCGGACTCTTTGCCGATCTCCAGCGAGGTGCGGCTCGTGGCGTGGGCGCGCCGCGAGTTGGTCTTCGACTCCTCCAGGTAGAGCTTGCGCACGTCGAGGGGCTCACCCGGACGCGGCAGGATGATTCGGGACAGCAGGCTCACGGCGGTCATCGGTGCCGCTCCTCATTGTCAGTTCGTTCTGCGTCGTCGCCGGCACGGGTCATCCGCGCGCACCCTCCTCGAGTGGCGTGCCGTCGCGCAGGTGCGGCGCGAGGACGTTGTCGTACATGTTCAGTGCGCTGGCAATGGCCATGTGCATATCCAGATACTGATAGGTGCCCAGCCGGCCGCCGAACAACACCTTCGACGACGCGGTTTCGGATTTCGCCCGCTCCCGATAGGCGGCCAGTAAGGCGCGGTCGGACTCGGTATTGATCGGATAGTAGGGCTCGTCGTCGTCGCCGGCGAACCGGGAGTACTCCCGCATGATCACGGTCTTGTCGGCCGGATAGTCCCGTTCGGGGTGGAAGTGCCGGAACTCGTGGATGCGGGTGTAGGGCACGTCGAGATCGTTGTAGTTCATCACCGACGTCCCCTGGAAATCGCCCATGGGTAACACTTCCACTTCGAAGTCCAGTGTGCGCCAACCCAGCCGGCCTTCGGAGTAGTCGAAGTAGCGGTCCAGCGGGCCGGTGTAGACCACCGGGGCCGACGGGGACTCCCGGCGCAGCTCATCCCGGACGTCGAACCAGTCGGTGTCGAGCCTGACCTCGATGCGGTCGTCGGCGGCCATGTTCTGCAACCAGGCGGTGTAGCCGTCGACCGGCAGCCCCTCGTAGGTGTCACTGAAGTAGCGGTTGTCGAAGGTGTAGCGGACCGGCAGCCGGGTGATGTTGGCCGCGGGCAACTCCTTGGGGTCGGTCTGCCACTGCTTGGCCGTGTAGCCCTTGACGAACGCCTCGTAGAGGGGCCGGCCGATCAGCGAGATGGCCTTCTCCTCCAGGTTCTGCGCGTCCGCGGTGTCGATCTCGGCGGCTTGCTCGGCGATGAGCTGCCGCGCCTCGGCCGGCGTGAAGTACTTGCCGAAGAACTGCGACACCAGGCCCAGCCCCATCGGGAACTGGTATGCCTGCCCGTTGTGCATCGCGAACACGCGGTGCCGGTAGTCGGTGAAGTCGGTGAACTGGCGCACGTACTCCCAGACCCTCTTATTAGAGGTGTGGAACAGGTGCGCGCCGTACTTGTGGACCTCGATACCCGTCTGAGGCTCGGCCTCGGAATACGCGTTGCCGCCGATGTGCGGACGCCGTTCGACGACCAGCACGCGCTTGCCGAGTTGGGTAGCCACGCGCTCGGCAATGGTCAGGCCGAAGAATCCAGAGCCGACGACGAAGAGGTCAAAACGAGCTGTCATCGGTTGCCTAGGGTATCTGACCCCGGCGCGTATCCCGATTCGACGACGCCCTGGAATCGGTGTCGGAGGTTACGGCCGTGGTCGCAATTGCCTCACGATTCAATATCACCACTCTAGTCACAGCAATCTCACTCGTACCATCGACTCTGTGTGGTTCATGCCGGATAGGACAGGCAGCACACGCCGAGGAAACACATAGTCCAGATTGAGGAGACTTCCGTGCCGAACCGACGCCGACGCAAGCTCTCGACAGCCATGAGCGCGGTCGCCGCCCTGGCAGTCGCGAGTCCTTGCGCATACTTCCTGGTTTACGAATCGACTGCGGGCAGCAAGCCTGAGCACCGCGAATTCAAGCAAGCGGCGGTCATGAGCGACCTGCCCAGCGAGCTGATGGGCGCGCTGTCGCAGGGGCTGTCGCAGTTCGGGATCAACCTGCCGCCGGTGCCCGCGTTGAGCGGCAACAGCGGCACCACCACCGGCCTGACCAGCCCGGGCCTCACCAGCCCGGGGCTGGGAACTTCGGGCCTGACCAGTCCCGGGCTGACCAGCCCTGGGCTGACCAGCCCGGGCGTTGGTACCCCGGGCCTGGGTACACCGGGCCTGGGTACACCGGGGCCGACCACCCCGGGCCTGGGCGCACCGGGTTTTGGCACGCCGGGGCTGGCCAACCCGGGCACGACGCCGGGGACGCCCGGGACGCCCGGGCTGACCGCGCCGGGTGCGTTGCCGACCACGCCGGGCGCGGGGATGAACCCCGCGCTGTCTAACCCGGGTCTGACCAGCCCGACTGGACTCGCGCCGGGCCTGGGTGGCACCGGGGCCACTCCCAGCGAGGTGCCGATCG
>NZ_MBEM01000084.1:0-3307 GCF_001954045.1 Mycobacterium sp. SP-6446
GCGATCAACCAGGCCGCCGACACGCTCGACGGCAAGGGCGAATCGTTCCACAACGCGCTGCGTGAACTTTCGCAAGCCGCTGGGCGGCTTGGGGATTCGCGCAGCGACATATTCGGCACCGTCAAGAATCTGCAGGTCCTGGTCAACGCGCTGTCGTCGAGTAACGAACAGATCGTGCAGTTCGCCGGAAACGTCGCGTCGGTGTCGCAGGTGCTCGCCGACAGCTCGCGCCGTCTGGACAACACCCTGGGCACGCTCAACCAGGCGCTCTCGGATATCCGCGGATTCCTGCACGAAAACAACTCGACAATCGTCGATACGGTCAACAACCTCAACGACTTTGCGCAGACGCTGAGTGACCAGAGCGACAATATCGAGCAGGTGCTACACGTCGCCGGTCCCGGCATCGCGAACTTCTACAACATCTATGACCCCGCGCAGGGCACACTGAACGGCCTGTTGTCGATACCCGAGTTCGCCAACCCGGTGCAGTTCATCTGCGGTGGCTCCTTCGAGACCGCCGGCGGGCCGGAAGCGCCGGACTACTTCAGGCGCGCGGAGCTCTGCCGTGAGCGACTGGGGCCGGTGCTGCGCCGCCTCGCCGTGAACTACCCGCCGGTGATGTTCCACCCGCTCAACACGATCACCGCGTACAAGGGCCAGATCATCTACGACACCCCGCAGACCCAGGCCAAGGCCGCGACTCCGATTCCGCAGCTGACCTGGATACCCGCCCAAGGCTCGCACCCGCCGCCGCCCGCCCAGAACCCGGCGGATCTGCAGAGCCTGCTGCTGCCGACGGCCCCGCAGAACGGCCCCGCACCGGCCGCCGCCGGCGCGGGTCCCGCGCCCGGACCTGCCCCGGGCTCCGCGTTCGGTCCGCTGCCCGGGCCCCCGCCGAACCAAGCGCCGGCGCCGACCGACCAGGGCGGTGGCGGATGAACCGGATCGTGTTGCGCGGGGGCGCTTTAGCGGCGGGCAGCGTGCTCCTGGCCGGCTGCCAATTCAGCGGGCTGAACTCTCTGGTGATGCCAGGAACCGCCGGCCACGGCGCGGGCGCGTATTCGATCACCGTTGAGATGCCCGACGTGGCGACACTCCCACAGAACTCGCCGGTCATGGTCGACGACGTCACCGTCGGCAGCGTCTCCGGCATCTCGGCCGAGCAGCGAGCCGACGGATCCTTCTACGCCGCAGTGAAGTTGGCGTTGAACAAGAACGTCGTGTTGCCGGCCAACGCGACCGCGACGGTCGCCCAGACGTCGCTGCTGGGCTCGATGCACATCGACCTCGCCGCCCCCAAGGGCAAACCGGCCACCGGCAGGCTGAAGGACGGATCAAAGATCGCGGAGTCCAACACGGGCCGGTATCCCACCACCGAAGAGGTGCTGTCGGCGCTCGGTGTGGTGGTCAACAAAGGCAATCTCGGTGCGCTGCAAGAGATCACCGACGAGACGTACCAGGCCTTCGCCGGCCGGCAAGACCAGTTCGTCGACTTGATCCCCAGGCTGGCCGAATTGACCGCCGGACTCAACCGGCAGGTCGACGACATCATCGATGCGGTCGACGGGTTGAACCGATTCTCCGCGACCCTGGCGCGCGACAAGGACAACCTGGGCCGGGCGATCGACACGCTGCCCGAAGCCCTTCGCGTGCTCAACAAGAACCGGGACCACATCGTCGATGCGTTCGCCGCACTCAAACAGCTGGCAACGGTGACATCCCATGTGCTGTCGAAAACCAAGGTCGACTTCGCCGAGGACCTCAAAGGGCTGTATTCGGTTGCCAAGGCCCTCAACGACAACCGGAAGAACTTCGTCACCTCGCTGCAGCTGCTGCTGACGTTCCCGTTCCCCAACTTCGGGATCAAGCAAGCCGTGCGCGGCGACTACCTCAACGTCTTCACCACCTTCGATCTCACCCTGCGCCGGCTCGGTGAAACGTTCTTCACCACAGCGTATTTCGACCCGAACATGGCTCACATGAACGAGATCCTCAACCCGCCCGATTTCTTGACCGGCGAATTGGCGAACCTGTCGGGGCAGGCGGCCGACCCGTTCACTATTCCGCCCGGCACGGCTTCGGGTTCTGAAGGGCACTGAGGGGCGGCGCAGATGATCGACAAACTGACCAGGATCCAGCTGTGGATTTTCGCGGTGATCACCGCCGTCACGCTGACCATCATGGCGATCTTCTACCTGCGGCTCCCGGCCGCGTTCGGCATCGGAACCTACGGTGTGAGCGCCGACTTCGTCGCGGGCGGCGGCTTGTACAAAAACGCCAACGTCACCTACCGGGGCGTCGAGGTGGGTCGGGTGGAGTCCGTTGGGCTGAACCCCAACGGGGTTACCGCCGAGATGCGGCTCAACAGCGGCACGCCGATTCCGTCGAACGTCACCGCCACCGTCAAGAGCGTGTCGGCCGTCGGTGAGCAATACATCGACCTGGTGCCGCCGGCCAGCCCGTCATCGGCCAAGCTGCGCAACGGATCTCGCATCGAGCGGCAGAACACCCGGATCGGCCAGGAGGTCGCCGACCTCCTGAAGCGGGCGGAGACACTGGTCAACAGCCTGGGCGACACGCGGTTGCGTGAGCTGCTGCACGAGACGTTCATCGCCGCCAACGGTTCGGGACCCGAACTGGCCCGGCTGATCGAGTCGGCCCGGTTGTTGGTGGACGAGGCCAACGTCAACTATCCGCAGGTGTCGCAGTTGATCGATCAGGCGGGTCCGTTCCTGCAATCGCAGATCCGTGCCGGCGCCGACATCAAGACGCTGTCGGATGGCTTGGCGCGGTTCACTTCCGATGTGCGGCAGGCCGACCCGCAGCTTCGCTCGACGCTGGCCAACGCCCCGAGCGCGGCCGACGAGGCCAGCACCGCGTTCTCCGGTATCCGCCCCTCCTTCCCGGCGCTGGCCGCCAGCCTCGCCAACCTGGGCCGGGTGGGCGTCATCTACCACAAGTCGATCGAGCAGCTGCTGGTGGTGCTACCCCCGTTGTTCGCCGCGATCACCACCGCGGCCGGCGGCGCTCCGCAAGACGAGGGCGCCAAGCTGGACTTTAAGCTCGACCTGAACGACCCGCCGCCGTGCGCCGTCGGCTTCCTGCCCCCGCCGATGATGCGCACACCCGCCGACGAGACGCTGCGGGAGCTCCCGAGGGACATGTACTGCAAGGTCGCTCAGAACGATCCGAGCACCGTGCGCGGCGCCCGCAACTATCCGTGTCAGGAATTCCCCGGCAAGCGGGCGCCGACGATCCAGCTCTGCCGCGACCCGAAGGGCTACGTGCCGGTTGGCCGCAACCC
>NZ_MBEM01000085.1:0-46295 GCF_001954045.1 Mycobacterium sp. SP-6446
GCGCTGGCGGCCGGCGGCAAGTGCTTCTACACCACGCCGCTGAAGGCCCTGAGCAACCAGAAGCACACCGACCTGACGCTGCGCTACGGCCGCGACCGGATCGGGTTGCTCACCGGCGACCTGTCGGTGAACGCCGACGCGCCCGTGGTGGTGATGACCACCGAGGTGCTGCGCAATATGCTCTACGCCGATTCGCCCGCGCTGCAAGGACTTTCGTACGTAGTGATGGACGAGGTGCATTTCCTCGCCGACCGGATGCGGGGCCCGGTGTGGGAGGAAGTGATCCTGCACCTGCCCGACGAGGTGCGGGTGGTCAGCCTGTCGGCGACGGTGAGCAACGCCGAGGAATTCGGCGGCTGGATCCAGACGGTGCGCGGCGACACGACGGTGGTCGTGGACGAGCACCGGCCGGTTCCGCTGTGGCAGCACGTGCTGGTGGGCAAGCGCCTGCTGGACCTGTTCGACTACGAGAACGAGAAGCCGGCCACGGATCGTCAGCCGCGGGTCAATCCCGAACTGCTGCGGCACATCGCGCATCGCCGCGAGGCCGACCGGATGTCGGACTGGCAGCCGCGCCGGGGATCTGGACGGTCGGGACGCGCCGGCCCGGGCCGGCCGCGCTTCTACCGCCCGCCGTCGCGGCCGGACGTGATCGCAACCCTGGATTCCGAGGGCTTGTTGCCGGCGATCACCTTCGTGTTCTCCCGGGCGGGTTGTGACGCCGCGGTCCAGCAGTGTCTGCGCTCGCCGCTGCGGCTGACCACTGAGGAGGAGCGCGCGCATATCGCGGAGGTGATCGAGCACCGGTGCGGGGATCTCGCCGACTCCGACCTGGCGGTGCTGGGCTACTACGAATGGCGCGAAGGGTTGCTGCGCGGGCTGGCGGCCCACCACGCCGGGATGTTGCCGGCGTTTCGGCATACCGTCGAGGAGCTGTTCACCGCCGGCTTGGTCAAGGCGGTATTCGCCACCGAAACCCTGGCGCTCGGCATCAACATGCCCGCCCGCACGGTGGTTCTCGAGCGGCTGGTGAAGTTCAACGGCGAGCAGCACGTGCCGCTGACGCCGGGGGAGTACACGCAGTTGACCGGGCGCGCCGGCCGGCGTGGCATCGACGTCGAGGGTCACGCGGTGGTGCTGTGGCATCCCGCCGAAGAAACCACCGAGCCGTCCGCGGTGGCCGGGCTCGCCTCCACCCGCACGTTCCCACTGCGCAGCTCGTTCGCGCCGTCGTACAACATGACGATCAACCTGGTCCAGCACATGGGCCCCGAGCAGGCGCATCAGTTGCTGGAGCAGTCGTTCGCCCAATATCAGGCCGACCGCTCCGTCGTCGGCGTGGTGCGCGGCATCGAACGCGGGCGGCAGCTGCTCGACGAGATCGCCGCCGAACTCGGCGGGGCCGATGCGCCGATCTTCGAATACGCCCGGCTGCGTGCCCGGATTTCCGAGCTCGAGCGCGCGCAGTCGCGCGCGTCGCGGTTGCAACGACGGCAGGCGGCCAGCGACGCGCTGGCCGCGCTACGCCGCGGGGACATCATCAGCATCACCCACGGCCGGCGCGGGGGACTGGCGGTGGTGCTGGAATCAGCCCGCGACAGCTCCGACCCGCGGCCGTTGGTGCTCACCGAACACCGGTGGGCCGGTCGCATTTCGTCGGCGGACTATTCGGGTGCCTCGGCGCCGGTCGGTTCGATGTCGCTGCCCAAGCGCGTCGAACACCGGCAGCCCAGGGTCAGGCGCGATCTGGCCTCGGCCCTGCGATCCGCCGCAGCCGGGCTGGATGTCCCGACGAAGCGCCGTCGCGGGGGCGACGCCGACGGCGCGTTTCACGACCCGGAGCTCGCGTCGTTGCGGGAGCAACTGCGCCGGCACCCCGCCCACAACAGCGCCGGCCTGGAGGAGCGGATGCGTCAGGCCGAGCGCTACCTGCGCATCGAACGCGACAACGCCCAGTTGGAGAAAAAGGTTGCCGCAGCGACCAATTCGCTGGCCCGGACCTTCGACCGGATCGTCGGTCTGCTCACCGAGCGTGCGTTCATCCAAGGCCCGGCGACCGATCCGCGCGTCACCGACGACGGCCGGTTGCTGGCCCGGATCTACAGCGAGAGCGATCTGTTGGTCGCCGAATGCCTGCGCACCGGAGCATGGGCGGAGTTGAAACCTGCCGAGTTGGCGGCGGTGGTCTCGGCGGTGCTCTACGAGAGCCGCGGCGGCGACGGCCCCGGGGGCCCGTTTGCCGCCGAGGCGCCCACATCGCGATTGCGGCAGGCGCTGAATCAGACGTCCAAGCTGTCGCTCGCGCTGCGCGCGGACGAGCAGACTCACCGGATCGGCCCGAGCCGTGAACCCGACGACGGCTTTGTCACCGTCGTTTATCGCTGGGCGCGTACCGGCGATCTGGCCGCGGCGCTGGCCGCCGCCGATCCGTCGGGCACCGGTTCGCCGTTGTTGGCGGGCGATTTTGTACGGTGGTGCCGCCAGGTGCTCGACCTGTTGGACCAGGTCCGCAACGCCGCCCCGGATGCCGAGCTGCGAGCAACCGCCAAGCGCGCTATCAATGAGGTTCGGCGCGGCGTCGTCGCAGTTGACGCCGGGTAGGCTGAGCCCGAGCTACGGTGGCAGCCAAAGACCAAGAGGCGAGGAGACACGATGAGCGGACCCCACGGATCGGACCCGGGCCAG
This sequence comes from Mycobacterium sp. SP-6446, assembly GCF_001954045.1. Lineage (NCBI taxonomy): Bacteria > Bacillati > Actinomycetota > Actinomycetes > Mycobacteriales > Mycobacteriaceae > Mycobacterium > Mycobacterium sp. SP-6446. The sequence continues at coordinate 2,686 of NZ_MBEM01000085.1, forward strand.
CAGTGGCAACCGCCCGGCGAGGGTGTCGATCGGTCCCAGGAACCGACCCAGGTGGGTTCGCCGTGGCAACAGCAGCAGCAGCCCGCCCAGGAGCCGACGTGGCAGGCCCCGGCGTACACGCCGCCCGCGGAATACCCGCAGTACCAGCAGCCGACCGAGCAGGCCTACCCGCAACAGCCCGGCCAGTACGGGCAGCCGGGCCAGTACGGCCAGCCCCAGTACGGTCAGGCGGGGCAGTACGGGCAACCGGGCCAGTACGGTCAGCCCGGCCAGTACGGCCAACCGACCCAGTACGGGCAACCGCAGTACGGACAGCCGGGTCAGTACGGCCAGCCCCAGTACGGTCAGCCGGGCCAGTACCCGCAGCAGTACCCGCCCTACGAGCAACCGGGTAAGAAGCGTTCCGTCGCGCTGATCGGCGGCATCGCCGGCGCGATCGCGTTTCTTGTCATCGCCGTCGTGCTGGTACTTGGCTTCTGGGAGCCGGGGTTCTTCGTCACCACCAAACTGGACGTCAACAAGGCGCAGCAAGGCGTGCAGCAGGTCCTCACCGATGAGACCAACGGCTACGGCGCGAAGAACGTCAAGGACGTCAAGTGCAACAAGGGTCAGGACCCGACGGTCAAGAAGGGCGGCACGTTCGACTGCAGCGTCAGCATCGACGGTGCCACGAAGCACGTGACGGTGACCTTCCAGGACAACAAGGGCACCTACGAGGTGGGCCGGCCCCAGTAGCCCGCTCTCGGTAATCAGTCAGCCGGGCAGCCCGTCCAGCGCCTTCTGCAAGCGGCCGATCGACGACCCGACGCCCAGCTCGGTCGCCAGTTCGGCGGTCCGTTTGGGGTGGGTGGCGGCCAGCGGCAGCTCGTCGGTTGGTGTCGAGAGGTTGACGGGCGCGTCGGTGGCCACGCGCACCACGTGGCCCGCGGCCTCGATGTAATCGATGGCGCCAAGCAGTTTCGCCCGTAGGCCTTTGGCCATCTTGGATTTCGGATCTTGTGCGGCGGCCAGGATCCGCTCCAGCGAGCCGTGTTGGGCCAGCAGGGTGGCCGCGGTCTTCTCGCCGACGCCGGGCACACCGGGCAGGCCGTCGGACGGATCGCCACGCATCAGCGCCAGTTCGGCGTAGGCCGCCCCCGCCCGATCCGCCGGCACGCCGTATTGTTCGGCCACCTCGGCGGGCCCGAACAGGGTCGCCTTCGACAGCCCGCGGCCCAGGTAGAGCACCCGGACCGGGACGGGATCGTCGGCGACCACCTGCAGCAGGTCGCGGTCTCCGCTGACGACCACGACGGGGTCGCGGCGCTCCCGCGCCGCCAGCGTGCCCAGCACGTCGTCGGCCTCGAAACCTTCCGCGCCCGCCGTCGGAATCCCGAACGCGTCCAGCAGCTCCATGATCATGTCGATCTGGGGGGTGAGGTCGTCGGGCACTTCCTCGATGTCGGGCTCACCCGGCGGCTCCGGCTCGGCCACCCGATGTGCCTTGTACGACGGGATGAGGTCCACCCGGAATTGCGGTCGCCAATCCAGGTCGAGGCAGACCGCGAGCCGCGCGGGCCGCTGCTGGGTAATTACCACGGCCATCGAGTCGATGAATCCGCGCACGGCGTTGACCGGCCGGCCGTCGGGGGCGGTGATCGATGACGGCACTCCGAAATACGAGCGGAACCACATGCTGGCGCCGTCGAGCAGCAACACGGGTGCGGGCATGCCGGCAATGGTCTCACGCCGCCGAACGCCGGCGCGGGTTAGCCTGGCTGCCATGGATTCTGACCGATTCGACGCCGCGGTGTATGCCCGCCGGCTGGCCGCCGCGGCCGCCGCGACCGCCGACGCCGGGCTGGCCGGCCTGGTGATCACCCCGGGCTACGACCTGCGCTACCTCGTCGGGTCGCGGGCCCAGACGTTCGAGCGGCTCACCGCTCTGGTGCTGCCGGCCTCCGGTGCGCCGACGGTCGTGGTGCCGCGGCTGGAGTTGGCGTCGTTGCGGGCATCGGCGATTCCGGAACTCGGCCTGGCGGTGCGTGATTGGGTCGACGGCGACGATCCGTACCGGTTGGTGGGCGCCGCGCTGGGTGGCGGCACGGTCGCGACGGCCGTCACCGATTCCATGCCGGCGGCGCATTTGTTGCCGCTGGCCGGTGTGCTCGGCGTGTTGCCGGTGCTGGCCACCGGCGTCCTACGCGGGCTGCGGATGGTCAAGGAGGAGTGCGAGATCGACGCGCTGCGCAAGGCCGGCTCGGCCATCGACCGGGTGCATGCGCGGGTGCCGGAGTTTCTGCGGCCGGGCCGCACCGAGGCAGACGTCGCCGCCGACATCGCCGAAGCCATTGTGGCCGAAGGGCATTCGGATGTGGCATTCATCATCGTCGGCTCCGGTCCACACGGCGCCGACCCCCACCACGGTTATTCGGATCGTGAACTGCAGATCGGCGACATCGTCGTCGTCGACATCGGGGGAGCATACGAGCCCGGCTACCACTCGGACTGCACCCGCACCTACAGCATCGGCGAACCTAAATCTGATGTGGCCGAACACTATTCGGTGCTGCAGCGCGCCCAGCGCGCGGCGTTCGACGCGGTGCGTCCGGGGGTGACGGCCGAGCAGGTCGACGCCGCCGCCCGCGACGTACTGGCCCAGGCCGGGCTCGCGGAGTTCTTCGTGCACCGCACCGGGCACGGCATTGGCCTCTCGGTTCACGAAGAGCCTTACATCGTCGCGGGCAATGACCTTCCGCTGGCCGCGGGCATGGCGTTTTCCATCGAGCCGGGCATCTACTTCCCCGACCGCTGGGGCGCCCGCATCGAAGACATCGTCGTGGTGACCGAGGACGGCGCGTTGGCCGTCAACAATCAGCCGCACGAGTTGGTCGTCGTACCAGTGCCGTAGTGGCCGTGCGCGTAGGTTGGGCGTGGTGTCAATCCTGGACCTAGCCCTGCTTCCGATCCGCATTGCACGACACGTCACCGACGCGGTGTTGCACCCCGTCTCGCCCCCACCGGCGCCGCCGGCCGAGCTCATCGTGGTCGACGGCATGCCCGAGGGGGCGCCGCCCGCGGCGCGTCGGCCCGAGCCGCAACTTCCGTCGCCGGCCGGATGGCCGTTCGGTGAGGACTTCCCGCGCACCTGCGGTAGCGGCCGCGTCGCCGGCGGCGCCCTGTTCTGGACCGACTTCCTCTACGACGACCACGGCGCGACGGGCCTGCCGGTCGGCGACCTGAAGATTCAGGCGCCGCCGCGCGGCACCTACGTCTATCCCGACGGTCCCGCGGCCGGCAACGGCGCCGACATCTTTCGCGTGGCCATCGGGCTCACCGAGACCCACACGTGGTGGCGGATCGACTGGAACACGCTGGTGGACGCCTCGGTGCCGATCGCGCTGTTCGCCTTCGATACCGACCCGAGCCGGTCGGCGCCGGAGCAGTGGCCAGCTGGGGCGGGCGTGCGCTCGCCGGGTATCGACCGGGCCCTGCTGGTCTCGGGCCGCGGCGCGGCGCTGATCGACCTGACCACTGGTGTTAGGACACCGGTGCAGCAGAGCGTCGATATGGCATCGCGCTCGTTCGTGGCGCAGGTTCCCCGGACGTCGGTCGAGCTGGCCAGCAGCTGGACGGTGCGGCTGGTCGCGGGTTTGGCCAACGCTGCGGGGGACGGGTTCGCAGACGTGCCCGCCGGGCATGGCGCGCTGCCCGGACAACCCAACGTCTACAACGTGGCGTTTCGCACCAACGAGCAGGAGCCGGCGCACCTGAACTTCTGGTCGGATGCCGCCCAGGCCGCGGCCCTGACGCAGGGCGACGTGTCGGAGTTTGCGGTGACCGTGCAGTGGGAGCAGCTGGCGGCGGGCGAAACCACGCCCGAACCTGTGATCACCGGCCCATCGACGCGGTGGTACGTGTCCTCGGTCGAGCTCGGGCAGGGCGTGGAACAAGGCTGGGCGGCGGAAAATATCTTGAGCACCAAGCCGCAATTCCTCGGCCGGGTTCAGCCGTATGCGGTCTGCCTGCCTTCGACGTATGCGCCTGGTCTGCCGTTGACCCTGCTGCTGCACTCGCTTGCGTTGGGGCAGAGCCAGTTTGCCGCGATCGATCCGCGGCTGCTGCACGAGGTGTGCGAGGGCCGCAATTCGGTGGTGGTCACGCCGCTGGCCCGGGGCCCGTCGACCTGGTACTTCGACACCGGCGAGCTCGACGTGTGGGAAGTGTGGGCGCGGGTGGCCGAACAGCTGGGTACCGATCCCAATCGCACTGTGGTGTCGGGTTATTCGATGGGCGGCTATGCCGCCTACAAGTTCGGGCTGAGCTATCCGGAGGTGTTCGCGCAGGCCGTCGTGCTCGCCGGCCCGCCGACGTGCGGCGTGCGCCTCCTGCCCAATGTCGACATTCCGGCCGACCTGGACCCGGATTCGCCGTGCGCCCGCGAGGGCGACACGTGGAAGTTACTGGTGAACGCCCGCTGGCTGCCGTATGTCATTGCACACGGGCTGGTCGACGAGCTGGTGCCGTTCGCCTCGGCAGCCGAGCAGGTGCTCGAACTCGACCGCCTCGGCTACCGCCACCGGTTCACCGTGTATCCGTTTGAGGATCACATCGCCTGGGTGTTTCAGGACAAGTTCGAGGATCCGATCGCCCACATGGGAACCGGTGTGCGCCAAGCCGATCCGGGACATATCACGTTCGCGTGGTATCCGCAGCTGGTGCGGGCCGACCTGGGTATCGGTCCCGATCGGGCGTGGTGGGTCTCGGAGCTGACCGCGGATCCGGCGGTTGCCGCTCGGCGCGGCGCGGTCGCGTCGGTGGATGCGCGGTCGTATGCCCGGCCGGATCCAACGCACACCGTTCGGCATCGCCGCGGCGTCATCCTCAACTTCGAGCCTTCGCCCGGGTTGTACAGCGAGCTGGATTGGCGCGTGGGATTGCCCGTCGACCCGCTGCCGTATCTGACGTTGCGATTGAGTGGGGTTGCCAGTCTCACAGTGGATCTGCGGCGCGCCGGGTTGGCGTCGTTGCCGTCGTCGACGATAACCGTCGCCACCGATTCCGATTCGAAAATCGCGCTCGGCGAACTGCCGGCAGGGGTCCAGGTGCGACTCGACGGTGAGCCGACGGGATCGACCGTGGCGGTGTCACCGGGACGGCACCGAATCACATTGGGGGAGCCGGCTCGCTAACTGAGTGTGGCAGAGCTGGGTCGCACCGCTCGCAGCTGCGCGGCGTTGTGCTCTTCCATGTCCGTGAAGCCGTCGGCGGCCAGGTGTGCGTTCTTGCCGACAGTCGTCAGCGTTTCTTGATGTGCCTGCAGCGTTTTCACATGCTGAGCATGCGCCGATGTGACCGCTTCGTGAAACGATTCGGCCGCGGCGAACTGGCCGAACATCCCGGGCGCCAGCGGCCCGCGCGACAGGTGACCGGCCGCCTCCTGGGCGTGCCCACCCGCGCGGTGCGACTCGTTGCCCCCCGAGTGCAGCAATCCGGTGTCGACTTCCATCGCTAATCCCTTTCGAACAGGAGTAACTCTAATACGGCGGATTTGCAGGTCAATTCACCTTTGGCCGATTGTCGTTGTGCTGCAGGCCTTGAACCACGCGAGGTGATAGTTGGCGGATGTCTTGTCGCCGGTGATGAGTGCATCGATGGCGGCCAGCAGCTGCCAATTGCCAATGTCGTTGGGATCCACGTGGTCCGGATAGTTGTCGAGGACGCGGGCGCTGATCGTGGCCAGGTGCTCGTGCAGCTGGTCGACTTCCTTGTCCAGCACACCGGTGCCCGCGGATGCCGCTTTGGCCAGCGTGTGGGCAAGCCGCGGCAGGCCGTCGCGCCATTGGGTGGCTTGGTTGAGCTCCCAGCCGAGTTCGTCGATGTCGGGCAGGCGTCGAGCCCTCGGCGACGTGACGACTGGTTCGTCGTCCTCGGGGATGTGGTGGATGGGTGTGTAGCCGGCGGCGACGCTGACTTCGCCGAGGAGAGCCTCGAGATCGCCTCGGCGCCGTTCGGGTGGCAGCAGCTTGACCGCGGATGGGAGATCGATGCCCGGGGGGATCCAGCCGCTGGCCAGATCGGTTGCCAGCACGGTGGTGTTGTCGGGGCGGTCACCGGCCGCCCAGGACAGCCGGGGCTGTTGGCGGGCGACGGCGAAGACTAGTCGCTGCAAGCGGGCCCTCGCGGTGGCGTTGGCCGATGCCGCGCCCGCCACCGCGCCGGTCGCCGTGGCCGCGACGGCCTGGGATCCAAGGCTCGACGGTGACGATGGTGGCATCGGCACGGCTTCTCGACGCACCACGGTCGGTTGGGCCGGCGTGGCCTGTCCGGCTGTGGGATGGACCGGTGCCGAAGCTGGCATCGTCGAAGGCGCGCTCGCCGGCGCGGAGGGTGCTGTGGCCGCCGAGATCGAGGGCCTGATGTCGGAGGCGTACGCGGGGAGAGGGCCCGACGGCGGGGGCGCGGCCGCGATCGGTCCTCCCGTGGTGGCTGGCCCCGCCACCACCTGCGGCGCCGGAGTCGCGTCGGCCGTTGGCGCGTGCGCGACGGGAGCTGGTGCATCGAACGCCTGCGCGGTTACCGGGGCACTGACGCCGGCCGACGGGGTCGTGGCGGCCGCCGGGTCTGTCGGCGTCATCTGAGGAGGCGGAATCGCACCGGCTGCATTCGACAACGGCGCGCCTGTCTGCAGTCCCTGGTCGAAGCTCTGCATCAATTGCGCTGGGGTCGTGCCTTGCACAGGGCCCGTCGGTGCCATTGGCGTGCCGCCGGTTAAGGGTGTTGGCGCGGCCGGAGCCGATGGCATGGTTGTGCCTTGCATCGACGGCGCCTGGGCGGCGGGAAAGCCTGCTGCGCTCGGCGTCCCCGGCGCGGCCGGTCCTGTAACCGGAGCGGGCGCCGGCGTGGTCACTCCGGGAGTTGGTGTTGGCGGATTGCTCGCAGCGGCAGTGATGTTCATTCTTGAGCCAGGCCCGGGGACAGATGGCCCTGGGGCAGGCGCTGGCGCCGCGTATTGGCCGCTGCCACCGATGTTCATCGCCGAACCAGGTGTAGCGGTGCCATGTGCTGGTGGAAGCGCCTCGGATGTCCCGGTGAATCCTGACCGCTCGGTAAAGCCCATTGTCGAGCCGGGCTTGTCGAGCATTCCTTGGACCTGTTTTTCCAATTCCTGCTGGTTTTCTGGCGGTCGGAACATTTGTCCGACATCAAGGCCGTGAGCCTGCGCGAACTGACGGGCGGACTGCCCCGTGGCCTCCTCGTCCAGGATCCGCTGCATCGCATCGAAGACATTGCCGCTATATTTCGCTGCAGCAAGACCAGCCAGCGCACGATACTGGTTTATTGCGGCCACAATCTGCGGCACCTTCGCTGCCGCAGGCTCTTTGGAGTCCTGGATCTCTTTGATCCGTTGATTACCCTCGTTAGCCAAATTGGTCAGATCGTGTTGGAGGCTCTCCATGCTGTCGTAGGCGTTGCTGTACGCGCCCTCCTTGGTGCCGTTCTTTTCAGCAATCCGCCGCGCTTGACTCTCACCCTGCTGGAAAGCGTTGCGGAGATCATCGGCCGTATAGCCCTGCTGTTCGGCGAGCGGACCGGTTTGCGCATTGCGAAGCATGTCTGCGAAATGCATAAACCCAACTTTGATTTGTCCGCGATTCACCTTCCCGTGTGAAAGCGCCATCAGGTCTTGGTCATCTGGCCATTGGTCGCCAACGAGCAGAAATGACCATTCCCCGGGCGGAAATATCATTTGCACAAGCCTTCAATTGTCAAAGTTGTATCATCGCCAGCGCGTAACGCCGATTCCATATCAGCATTCGTGTGCCCATTCAAATAGTCAACCGTGTATTGCTGAAATAAGCTTGCAAGCTTTCGAATTGCAGTTGCCAGATCTGGCGCGGTCGCGGGCTCTTCAGAAAGTGTGGTTATAAGGTATTCGCTGCCCGCAAGTAGAGCTTGTCGTGCGCTCGTCGCGACCGCGAGCTGTGAAGTAGGGTCGCTTCCGAGGTCGCGAGCCATACTGACTCCGACCGCGCTGTGCACCTTCGCGTAAGCGGCGCATACTTTCGCCTTAGCCTCGGCGACCTGTTGGCTCGTGTACGTGGGCGGCGGAGGTGCGGGTTTTGCTGGCACTGGCCGAAACCAGCCGACAATCGCAATGCCGAGTGTCATCAAGAGGGCGACCACGAGTAGCGCAAACATCGGCCACTGCCGCCTTCGCTCGGCTGGGTGTGCCGGCGGCCACGGGGGTGGGACGGGCGGAGGAACGGAAGGTGGGGGCAGTACCGACACCCTCTGATCGTATCGTCAAACAGCAGTATCGGTAGTCACCCACCAATACATCTGAACGCTTGTTGGTCACTTGCAAAGTCGGTCGATTTTGGAGGAGGCGTCGTCCGCAGCTTGTAGCGTCGGCTGTAGTTCAGTGTCAGAATTTGTGAGCCCACCAAGGTAACTGATCGTCAGTTCTTGGTATGCATTAGCAAGATTTCGAATCGCCCCGCCAAGTTCCGGCGGCGTCGCTGGCTCGTCGGACAGCTTGGTGATGAGGTAGCGGCTGCCCCCATCGAGGACTTGGCGCCCACTGGTTGCTACGCCAAGGATTGCGGTTGGGTCGGTGCCGCCATTCCGTGCTGAACTCAACTCGAGTGCGCGATGCACTTTCTTATATGCGCCGCAGACTTTCGTTTTGGCGTCTGCGATTTGTTGGTCGCTATAAGAAGGTGCCGGTGGTGCGGATGGTGGATTGTTACGCGGTGTGGGACGAAACCACGCACCAATTGCGACGCATATCGCTAATAGCGCGACGATGAGAGAGATAAGAGCTAGCCACGGCCTCGGCCGGTCTGGACGGGGCGGCGTTCCAGGTGGCCGGGGCAGTGGTACAGCCGGGGGATCAAATGGGTTCGACACGTCGTGGATCGTATCGTTCATTTGTAGCTTCGGAAGTCACTTTCGCTGGCGCTTGAATTTGTCTCACTAAATGGAGCCATCCAGGGGCCGGCGAGCTCATCTGACGCTGTCGACGATCAGCCGCTGATACCGAATCTCAAAGTTTCGTGGATGTCCATTTGTGCGGCTTGTGCGACGTGTGCCGGCTGCGACGATTGCCACCGTTAGCAGTGATGCCACGCCTGGTTCCGAGATTTGGACTCAACAGCTAGCGCTGGCCAACACCCAGCATCGGTCGCGGCTTAGCGGCTTGAGTCCGCGTCGTCTTCCCGCTTGTGATCGGGCAGCAGGATCCGCCGACTCGCAATCGGTTTGCCCTCAGCGCGTTTGGTCACCTCGGGTGTCGGCGGGGGCGTGGTGATACGACCCTGCACGGGGGCGCCGTTCTTTACGGACGGCGCAACGACGCGTTTGGTGTCGGCCTTTGCATCGCTGCCCGTCCCGCCCGCGCCGTGCATGGCGCCCGGCGGCATCATCGGCATCGCGCCCATCGCGCCCCTTTGCACCGCGGGCTGCGTCGATGCGTTGGTTGGCGGTGGGGTAGCGCTATGCGCCGAGGCGGGCTCGGTACCGGCGGACGGGGCGGGAAGCGGCCCAAGCATCGCGGTAGGAGTGGTGCCTAGGCCGCCGCCGAGACCGCCACCGCCGCCACCGCCAAGCTCACCGGCACCGCCTTTGGCCCCGAGCAATTCACCCGGAATGGCCTCACCTGTCGCCGCAGCTCCCGTGCCATGCTGCAGCCCGCTCATACCTGCTTGCATCGCTTGCTGTCCGATCTGAGCGACCTGTTGCGTCATCTGACCCAGCGGTTGCAACAAACCGCCGAGGGCACCCGAGAGGCTGCCGGCAAGGCCGGACGCCATCTGCGGGATCTGCTGAAGCATCTGCGACATCTCGTTTTGACCGCCCGAAGCGGCCAGCTTCGCCGACGAATCTGCTTCGTTGGCAGGGAATTTGGTAAGGGCGTCACCGGTTTTCATGCCACGCTCGTCATACCCGGCTTGCGCGGCCGTCATGTCACCGGGATCGCCGCTATTTGACGCCATGCCAAGGATTTTCAGCAGTTGGCTGATGTACGAGCGCCCCGTAGCAAGCGGATCGGGCGGGATGCCGGGCGGCGGCGGCGAATCGCTCAGCTGTGCGAGCTGATCGAGAATTATTTGAATCCGACCGTCGCCACCACCCATCACGCCCCCCTAGGCACTGTGACGTGGAACAGGTTGAAGGGATGGGCACGCACCGATGGCCGCTCGCGCAGCCCGACCGGTCCACTGCCGTGCCCAGCCGAACCAGTGCCGATCACCATCGCTACCTTTCCTCGCGTGTGGGTTACCCGAATGCTGCAGGTCCGACCTACATTGTGCCCCCGCGCACACCGATTCTGAGGCTAACGACGGCTTTGACACCGGTCAATTCACCCAGTGTTGCGACGCCAGTCAGGGCCGCTGTTGTCGACTGAGTGTCGGTCCTGGCTGTGGTGTGGCTGTGCCGACAATTCGGTCGGCAGGTTTTACCTATATGTAGTACAGCACCGCAAATAGCGCCACGAAAATGAAGACGCCGAAAAAGGCTGCGAAAGCGCCCACCGAGAAGGCGGATGTACGGCGGAAGGCCATTGTCAACCCACAAAGCATGAGGGGAAATATGGGCGCAAAAAACCACAGGAAACCGAACGTCAGCATCGTCGACATCACGCCGACAAACAGCCCCGCGACGAGTTGGACCGGTCGTTCGCGAGCCCGGTCGAACGGACCTATGTAGTCGGACGACGTCACGTCAGTGCATCCGGTGCATCGGAAGGACGATGGTCAGCGAAACGAACACCAGAATCGACCACCCGGTCAGGGGCGCCAAGATCACACCAATTGCTGTACTGCGCCAGAATGCGTTTTTGGAGTATATGTACAGAACCACGCCGGCGGCGAGAACACCGAGGGATACCAGGGGAAGGAAGCTATACACGTCACGAATGGACATGTGGCCATGCGTGAGCACTGCCAGCATCTTCACCATGATCGCCCACAGAACGCCACCGATGACTGCCCCAGAAAACACCGCCCGTATCCAATCGACCGGCTCTTTCATGTGACTCCCATGTGGCGCGTGCTTATTTGGACGGTAACGCCGGCAGCATGACAACCGGATCATGCACGCCGATTTCCGGCGGATGGTCGACGGGGCCGAGTGGATATGTACCTGGCGGGCTCGCGACCAGCGGCGGCGCAATCGGCGCTACCGGCGGAACGTGCCCCGGATGGGGGAGGGCAGGAATCTTCGGAGCTGGAAACTGGTCGTTAAAGCCCAGTTCGATAGCCGCGTCCCCGATCGGCTTGTGCCACCCAAGACCCGCGGCCGGCCCACCGGCCCCATCAACGAAGAACGGCCACGACTGGACGAGCGGCGTCGTAGCCCTTCCCGCTTGGTCGCTGTAGATCTCGATCGCGGGGAAATTCGTCACCGTTCCACCGACGCGAGGACCCCCTGCCGATGGCTCGATCGCGATGGTGCCATTTACGTCGAATGACGTTGCCTTCGCGAGACTTTCGCCGCCTGGCGAGAATGGGTCGGCGGCGCTGTACTTGACCAGGACTGAGCCGTTACTTTGTTGGACGGCCGAGATGCTGGGTGTGCCAGCGCGAATCTGGCCCGTCGTTGCGTCGACCGATGGATTCTGTCGGGCCACGATGATGCCGTTCTCGTAGTCGACAAATATCGAGACCCTTGACTCTTCGGGGCCAACTGTGGGCGAGAAACCTCGGTTATCACCGAGATTGTCGTGGAACGGCGGCCAATCGACCTGGGGGTCCCAAACCGCTCGGCCCGGGATGAACAGGTTCGTGCGCACGACGCCCTGACCGGGCACTGGTTTGATTCGCCCGACAACGATGTTCGGAGGCACACCGCCGTTTTTCGGGTCATAGCTGTGCGGATCCAGGGCCGCGGCGGTATCCCAGTCAGCCGGGGAACTCGGCGGCCGGCCGAAAACCTTTGCGAATGCATCGATTTCATTCTGCCGTTTGTTGGTTATGGGTTCGGCCTTGGATGGCGTCCCAGGGGCATCCACCGGCTGGATTATGGCAGGGTCATAGCCGTCGTTGCTGAGCGTAGTCAACGAACCTTGTAGGCGGTCTGAGTAGCCGTTGCGTAGTGACTGAAGCTGGCCCAGCGCTGATTTGGTGTCGTCGATGGCTTGCTGTTCTAGATGTGAGATGAGCGCCTCGAGCAAGCGTCGATAACCGGGGCTGAGATGGATGTCTTTTTCCTCTTCGACCGCTCGGCCGATTTCGTTGTCGAGCTGCTCGAGCTGGCCTTCCAAATTCGAGATCTGCACTGCGCCGGTTCGCTGTGCCTCCGCTAGCGCGGCCGCGATGTTTTCCAACTCGACGCCGATCTTGGGCAGCTGTTCGGACTGCGCTCCCAGTGACTTGGTTACGCGTTCTACTTCGGCCGAGTCGTTGATCGGGTTCTCGCCGTTGTCCCGATTCCACGATGCCTCGAAGCGGCGACGGGCTTCATCGAAGGCCTTGCTGGACTCGGTAGTGCAACGGGCCGCCGAATGAAACGCCTCTGCCAGGTCGGAAATCTGGGCCGGACGCCCGGCTTGCAGGCTTTGGTTGATCGCCCAAGGATCACCACCGGCCTCGGCGATCAGCGCCGCGATGCTTATGTAGCGCAGCTGCATCGCACTGCCCGCACTCCCGCGACATCGCCCGCCTCCGTGTCAGCGAGCTCAAGGGCAGCCACACACGCAGTGCCCTGAGGCCGGTTCGCCCCCGAGTGCGAGATTCGGCTGTTGACGAACATCGCTACCCTTTCAAGCTGTCCGGTTCGAGATTGCCGCGGCGACCTGTCCGCTGATGCCGAGAGGCTAATCCCAGCAATAGACGCTGGTCAATTCACTGCAATCCCCAAACGAATGGCGAACCAACCGCGCGCTACTCGCTACGGTCGAGCAGATCCGACGACCCCAGCACCCGCTCCACCTGTACCTCGATGACCACCCGTCGCGGGTTGGCCCGGGGGGTCCGATAGCGCTGGGCATAGCGCAGCTCGGCGTCGCGCACGGCGTCGACATCGCTGTTGACCTTGGACCGGCCCTCCAGCGACAGCCACCGAGCCCCATCGACCTGGCTGAGCACCGCCACCCCGCCACGGTCGGCGTTGACGGCCTTCTGAGAACCGCCAGTGGTGATCACCCGCGCGATATGCGTCTTGGGATCGAAGGTGAAACCCACGGCCACCACATGCGGTGAATTGTCGGCGCGAAGCGTGGTCAGCATCGCCAGATGACGTTCGGACAGAAACGCCAGAGCGTCGTCCGTGAGCCGCGTAGTGGTGTTCGCCATCAACGCCCACGCTAGCGCAGGTCATAATCGCAGCCGTGGATGACACGGGCGCAGGTCCGGTACTAATTCTGGGCGGCCGCAGCGAGATCGGCATCGAACTCGCGCGGTGCCTCGCCCCGGAAAGGACGGTGATCCTGGCCGCGCGCCGAGCAGATCAGCTCGACGAGCAGGTTGCGACGCTGACCAAAGCAGGGGCCGCGGCGGTGCACACCAGGGAATTCGACGCCGACGACCTCGCTTCGCACGGCCCGCTGGTCGCCTCGATCGTCGCCGACCACGGCCCCATCGGCACCGCGGTGCTGGCCTTCGGGATCCTCGGCGACCAGGCCCGCGCCGAGGCCGACGCCGCCCACGCGATCTCCATCGTCCAGACCGACTACGTCGCCCAGGTCAGCATGCTCACGCATCTGGCCGCCGCCATGCGGACGGCCGGCACAGGAGCGCTGGTCGTGTTCTCCTCGATCGCTGGAGCGCGCGTGCGCCGCGCCAACTACGTCTACGGCTCGGCGAAGGCGGGCCTGGACGGCTTTGCCAGCGGCCTGGCCGACGCGCTGCACGGCACCGGGGTGCACCTGCTCATCGCCCGGCCGGGGTTCGTCGTCGGGCGCATGACGCAGGGCATGACACCCGCGCCGCTGCCGACCACCCCGCAAAAGGTGGCCGCCGCAACCGCGCGTGCGCTCGCCAAGCGCCGGCGCACGGTGTGGATCCCGTGGGCGCTGGGGCCCGCGTCTGTCGTGATGCGGCTGCTGCCGCGATTCGTCTGGCGAAGGATGCCGCGATGATCACCGTGGTCGGTATCGGCGCCGACGGTATGGCGGGGCTGGCCCCGGCATCGCGCACCGAATTACAAAGGGCAACAATCATTTACGGCGCAAAACGACAACTCGCCCTGCTCGACGACACCGTGGCCGCCGCCCGCTGGGAGTGGCCGTCGCCGCTGCTGCCTGCCCTGCAAGCACTGCCGGTCGACGACGACATCCACGTCGTCGCCAGCGGCGACCCGCTGACGCACGGCATCGGCGGCACCCTGATCCGCCTGTACGGCACCGAGAGGGTGCGGGTGCTGCCGCACGTCTCGGCGGTGACGCTGGCGTGCGCGCGCATGGGCTGGAACTTTCACGACACCGAGGTGATCAGCCTGGTCACCGCGCAGCCACACACGGCGGTGCGCCGGGGCGGCCAGGCGATCGTGTTGTCCAAGAACGCGTCCACACCGAAAGCGCTGGCGGTAGAACTGAACACCCACGGCCGGGGCGAGTCCGAATACAGCGTGCTCGAAAATCTCGGCGGCCCAACCGAACGCCGTCGCGACGGCACCGCGCGCCAGTGGGCCAACGACGCACCCACAGACATCGACGATCTCAACGTCATCGCCATCCGTTACCTGCCCGACGAACGCGTGTCACCGCTGCACGACGACGCGTTCGCTCACGACGGGCAGATCACCAAATACGAAATCCGCGCGGTGACTTTGGCGGCCCTGCGGCCGCGGCCGGGCGCGCGGCTCTGGGACGTCGGCGCGGGCTCGGGCAGCATCGCGGTCGAGTGGTGCCTGCGCTGGAAGGGTTGCAGTGCGGTGGCTTTCGAACGCGACGAGCAACGCCGCCTCAACATCGAATCAAACGCCGCCGCGTCCGGCGTGGAAATCGACGTGCGCGGTGAAGCCCCGGACACGTTCGACGGCGCCCCACCGCCGTCGGTGATCTTCATCGGCGGCGGCCTGACGCAGCCGGGTCTGCTCGACGCGTGCCTCGACAACCTGCCCAGCGGGGGCAGGCTGGTCGCCAACACTGTCACCACCGAGTCCGAAACCGTCCTGTTGCAGGCATATTCACGCCTCGGCGGCCAGCTGCGCCGCTTCCAGCACTATCGGGGCGAGCCGCTGGGCGGCTTCACCGGATGGCGCCCGCAGCATCCGGTCACACAGTGGGCGGTGACAAAACCGTGACGGTGTACTTCATCGGAGCCGGCCCCGGGGCGGCCGACCTGATCACCGTCCGCGGACAGCGCCTGCTCGAGCGATGCCGAACATGCCTCTACGCCGGTTCGATCATGCCCGATGAGCTGCTCGCCCTCTGCCCGCCCGACGCGAAAATCATTGACACCGGCCCGTTGACGCTCGACCAGATCATCGCCGAACTCAAACTCGCGCACGAAGCGGGCCACGACATTGCGCGGCTGCACTCCGGCGACCCGTCACTCTACAGCGCGCTCGCCGAACAGTGCCGCCGGCTCGACGCGCTGGGCATCGACTACGAAATCGTCCCGGGCGTACCGGCTTTCGCCGCAGCCGCGGCCGCGCTCAGACGCGAACTCACCGTCCCCGGCGTCGCGCAGACGGTGACCCTGACCCGGGTGTCCACCCTGTCGACACCCATGCCGCCGAGGGAAGACCTACACACCCTCGCCCAATCCGGCGGCACCCTCGTCCTGCACCTGGCCGCAGCGCAGATCGACGCCATCGTCGAGCAGCTACTAACCAGCGGCTACCGACCCGAAACACCCACCGCGGTAGTGGCTTTCGCCAGCTGGCCGCGCCAGAGCGTGCTGAAAGGCACCCTTGCCGACATCGCCGGGCAAATGCGAGACGCCGCCATCACCAAGACCGCGGTCATCATCGTCGGCGACGTGCTGGCGGCCGAGGGGTTCACCGACAGCTACTTGTATTCGGCCGCGCGCCGCGCCAAAGGCCCACACTGATGCGGGTGCTGCTGCTCGGCGGCACCGCCGAGGCCCGCGCGCTGGCGAAAACGTTGCACCCCAAGGTCGACCTCATCAGCTCGCTGGCCGGCCGGGTACCAGACCCGGCGCTGCCGGTGGGGCCGGTACGCATCGGCGGATTCGGCGGTGTGCACGGCCTAAAGCGATGGCTACAGGAGGAGCGCATCGACGCCGTCGTCGACGCCACCCACCCGTTTGCGGCGACCATGACCGACCACGCCAGCGAAGCGTGCCGCGAATTGCGGATACCCCACCTGGTGTTGGCCCGCCCGCCATGGGACCCCAACAACGCGATCATCGTCACGGATGACAGCAAGGCGGCCGAAGCCGTTGCGCGGCAACGTTATTCACGTGTCTTTCTCACCACCGGCCGTTCCGGCGTCAACGCATTCGCCGGCAGCGACGCCTGGTTCTTGATCCGCACGGTGACCGAACCCGACGCCACCGCGCTGCCGCGCCACCACGAGTTGCTGCTGTCCCGCGGCCCGTATCACTACGACGACGAGTTGGCCATCATGCGTGAGCACCGCATCGACGCGCTGGTCACCAAGAACAGCGGAGGCGACATGACCCGTGCCAAGCTGGATGCCGCTGCGGCGCTGGGCATTCCGGTGGTGATGGTGGCGCGCCCGCCGCTGCCGGCCGGGGTGACGGCGGTGGGCACCGTGCAAGAGGCGGCCGACTGGGTAGCCGGACTGGACTAGCCGGTCAGGTCGTCGCGTTCGGCATCGGCGAGCAGCGCGTCGCGGGCGCGGGCGACCCGCGACCGGATGGTGCCCACCGGGCAACCGCACACGGCCGCGGCGTCGGCGTAGGGCAGCCCGAGCAGCTGGGTGAGCAGCAGGGCCTCGCGTTGTTCGGCGGTGAGGCCGGCGATCATCGTCGTCACCTCGACGAGGTCTTCGAAGCCGCGGGCGTGACGGTCGCCGTTGAGCACCTGCTCGGGATCGGCGCCGGGCGCTGTGCGCGGCCGCGATTGGGCGTGGCGGATGTGATCGGCCACGACACGACGGGCGATGGCCAGCAACCAGGTTCGGGCGGTGGAGCGTCCGGAAAATCGTTCGATCGCGCCGATCGCCCGCAGGTACGTCTCCTGTGTCAGGTCGTCCGCGACGCCCGCGTCCGACAGATAGGTGACAAAGCGCCACACGTCTTGCTGGGTGGCCTTGATGAACGCCTCGAGCGCTCGCGCATTCCCGCGTGCAGCCGCCAAAGCGAGTTCGGTAACGGCCTCGTCGTCGCTTGACGCGGTCATGGCCAACCACCTTAGTTGCGCGGGCACGGCGAGTCTACGACGGGTTGTCGTAGAGGCGGCAAGGGGGCCTGACGACCGGTTGATCGGCCATAGGTGTCCACGGCGCCGAGCATGACCCGACGCGGTGGGCGGGCTGGGGTGCTCAACATCGGCGTCGCTGTCGCGCCTGCGCGGCCGATGCGACCCGGCGCGCTCCCGCGCCACCAGCAACGTGAATACGAGGCCCAGTAGCACCGGCACGTGACTGGCGATGCGTGCCACGGTGACCTCGCCGTTGAATGCGTCGACGATCACGTAGCTCAACAGCGCGACCGAATACACGCCGGTGATCGCCGCGACCCCGATGGCGGTGACGGGCCAGATGCCCGCGGCCATCATCGCCAGGCCCAACGCCAGCAGCCATGCGGTGGACTCGTGCATCAGATGCTCTCCGGACATCGCGCCGTGCATGTGCATCGACACCATGCCGAAATTGGTTCCACTGATTTGGGCCGCGGCGATCGCGACCTGGAACGCGCCGACGCCGATCAGGCCCCAGCGCCGATAGTGCGATCGCAGCCAGCGCATCGCGCGCTGATACGCGGTGGACTCGGCGGCGGCGCTCGCCAGAATCTTGTCGACGAGATCCGGTGCATCGCCGGGCTCCATCGAGGCCAGCCGGCGGGTCTGCACGGCGGCACCGATCAGCCAGGCGCGGCAACTTCGGCACGATTCCAGATGCGCGTCGACCTGCTGCGCGAGCACTTGGGGACGCTCGCCGTCCAATCGCGCGGAAAGCGCCTCACGGGCAACGTCACACCGCATCCCTGCATCGTTGCGCATGCCCGGTCCGCGCGCAAAGGGCGCGCGAAAAATGACGTGGAACCAAACCGCACGGCAAACCGACCACTGGAGGCAAGCACCCTCACACTCACGAACACTCATCGAAGAGGTATCCGTGTTTCCGCTCGAAGGCCGCCGACGATGACCGCCCCGATCTGGATCGCCTTTCCGCCGGAGGTGCATTCGACATTGCTCAGCAGCGGCCCGGGACCCGGGCCGCTGTTTGCCGCGGCGGCAGCGTGGACGTCCCTGGGCACCGAATATGCCACGGCAGCAGACGAACTCGTCGCGTTACTGGGCGCCGTGCAGGGTGGCGCATGGGATGGGCCCAGCGCCGAACAATACGTGGCGGCACACGTCCCCTACTTGAGCTGGCTGATCGACACCGCCAGCAAGAGCACCGCGGCGGCAACATTGCACACGACGGCGGGCGCCGCCTACACCACGGCGCTGGCCACCATGCCGACGCTGGCCGAGCTCGCGGCAAACCACGCCACCCACGCCGTGCTGGTCGCCACCAACTTCTTCGGCGTCAACACAATCCCGATCGCGGTGAACGAAGCGGATTACGCGCGCATGTGGGTACAGGCAGCCACGACGATGACCACCTACCAGGCCGTCAGCGAATCCGCCATGGCGGCGGTTCCGGCGACGACGCCCGCGCCGCAGATAGTCACTCCGGGCGGCGAGGTCCAGGCAGCGGCAGCGAATACGGCTTCCGAGACTCCTACCGTCACCTCGTGGCAGGACGAGCTAGCGAAGGCACTTTCGGACTTCACCCAAAACATCCTCTGGCCGCTCGGGAAGGAGATATACCCCGACGGCTGGCCCATTGACGCGGTGCCATTTGCCAACGCGGTGTCCTCCTTCTTCATGCAAATTCCCGGCATGAGCCCCGCGCTGGCCACAGCGTTGGGTTGGTTCATCTTTCATTCGTTGATGCTCGTCTGGCCCTTAGTACAAGCGGCTCAGCTGGGAGTAATGCTTGCCCCGGTCATGATCGCGGCTGTCTCCGCCGCCGCTGCCGCAGGTGTGGCCGCGGCTGTTGCCGGTGCTGTGAGTGCCGCCGCCGCCGCTGCGCCGGCAGTGAGCGTGCCGTTGGCAACGGCACCGCCGGCGCCGATGGCCACCACGCCGGCTCCGACGCCGACAATGTCCACCAGCACCCCGGCGAACGCGAGCACCGCCACGGCTTCCAGCCCGGCGCCAAGTGTGGCCACGGCGTCGGGTGGCGGACCGGTCGGCGGCGGACCCGGAGTTGGCTTCGGCCCGACGGCGACCGACGGAATCGGCGCGGGAATCTCCGACTCGCTGTATGCCGTGGGCCTGTCCGGACTGTCGGGACGCAGTAGCGCCCAAAGCCGGGCGCGCCGCAAGTCCGGGGAACCGGCGCCCGACGACGCCGACGCACCGGCCGCCGCGGCAGCGGACCAGCGAGCCCGGGCCCGCCGACGGCGCGGGGCAACGGCCAAGGACCTCGGATACCGCTACGAATTCATGGACCCGGAGGGCGCCTGGGCTTCCGCGCAGAGCGCTGGACCGCTCGGATTTGCCGGGGCCGCAGCCAAATCCGATGGACCCCAGCCCGCGGGGCTGATCACCGTGACCGGCGACGGGTTGAGCGACGGCCCGACCGTGCCCATGATGCCGGGCAGCTGGGACCAGGACTAGGGAAAGAGGTCTTCAGCCGGCGGCCCACTGTTTGGCGCGCTCGAGCTCGTCGAGGCCGAACAGGGCGAGCTCGCCGGGGACCAGCCACGCCAGCGCATGCAGGGTATGGGCGACCCACTCCTTGTCGGACACTACGGCGATTCGCTTGAACGCCGAATGATGCGGCAACACAGTGCCCAAGCCCAGCTTGATATCTTCGACCAACCCGCCGGGCCCGAAGCCCTCGTAGTCCGGCTCGATGACCTCAACGATCCTGATCTCGCCGGTCTTCACCAGTTCCTCGACGGCGGGCCTGACCTCGCGCAGTTCGTCACCGCTCAGCCGGCCCGATACGCGGATGCCGATCACACCCTCGGGCACGTCGTGCAGCAGTTCGATCATCGACTTCTCCTTCCGTTAGGTCGGGTAGCGACGCGGGGTGAACACCCGGTCACCGAAATCGTCTGTGTACCACTGGGTTTGCGAGGATCCGACGATCAGCAGGCAGCGCATGTCGATCTCGGCGGGGTTGAGATCGGCCAGCCGCACCACGCGCACGTCTTCGTCCGGACCGGAAACGCTGCGGCCGATCACTACCGGAGTGCCGGGTTCGCGGTGTGCGAGCAGCACGTCGCGCATCGCGGCCACCTGCCAGGTCCGCGACTTCGAGGCCGGGTTGTAGATGGCCAGCACCAGATCGGCCGCGGCCGCGGCGGCCAGCCGGGCCGAAATGACATCCCACGGCTTGAGCCGGTCCGACAGCGAGATCACCGCGTAGTCGTGGCCCAACGGCGCGCCCACCCGGCTGGCGACGGCCTGCGCGGCGGTCATCGCGGGAATCACGCGGATCCGCACCCCCGGCCATTGTTTGGCCTCTTCCAACACGGCGGTGGCCATGGCGAAAACTCCCGGATCGCCGGACGACACCACCGCGACGGTGCGCCCCTGCTCGGCCAACGCGCACGCCAGCCGCGCACGCGCCGGCTCGTCGGTGTTGTCGCTGGGGTGCCGCCGCTGGCCGTCGCGGACCGGGACGCGATCCAGGTAGCCGTTGTAGCCGATCAGGTCGGTCGCGCCGGCCAGCTCGCGTCGGCTCTGCGGCGTCATCCAGTCGAGGTCGCCGGGGCCCAGGCCCACCACCGCGACGGTGCCCTCGCGCGCCGATTGCCGTTCACCACGGCGTCCGCCCGGCAGCATGGCCAGCGAGAAGTACGGCACGCTGTTCTCGTCGACGTCGGCGGCGGGCAGTATGCGTTCCCCGGCGCCGCTGGCACGCTCCACATAGAACGCTGCGTCCAGCTGTCCGGACGCCGAAAGCGCTTCTCGCACAGCGTGATACGACCGGCCCAGTTTGAGGACCACGGCGGCGTCGGCGTCGGCGAGCCGGCGGGTCAGCTCGGCGACCGGCAGCGTGCCCGGCAGCACCGACAGCACCTCGTCGCCAGCCACCAGCGGCGTCGCGATGGCGGCCGAGGCCGCGCTCACCGACGTCACACCCGGCACGATGACGGCATCGAACCGCTCCGTCAGCCGGGTGTGCAGGTGCATGTACGAGCTGTAGAACAGCGGGTCGCCCTCGGCGAGCAGCGCCACGTTGCGTCCCGCGTCGAGGTGCGCGGCGATCCGTCGGGTGGCCTCGGCGTAGAAGTCCTCCATCGCGCCGGCGTACCCGCCGGGATGATCTGTCGCCTCGGTCGTCACCGGATAGACCAGGTGCTCCTCGATCTGGCCGGGCCGCAGATACGGTTCGGCGATGCCGCGCGCGATGCTGCGGCCGTGCCGGGCGCTGTGATAGGCCACCACGTCCGCTTCGCCGATCACCCGGGCGGCCTTGACGGTCACCAACTCCGGGTCGCCGGGGCCAAGCCCGACTCCCCAGAGCCTGCCGCGGGATGTCATTCGCTGTTGCTCGCGATCGCGTTGACGGCCGCGGCGGCCATGGCGCTGCCGCCCCGGCGGCCGCGCACCACCAGATACGAGATGCCGCGCGGACGCTCGATCAGCTCCTGCTTGGACTGCGCCGAGCCGACGAATCCGACCGGCCCGCCCAGCACCGCGACCGGCGGCGCCACTCCCTCGTCCACGAGTTCGAGCAGCCGGAACAGGGCGGTCGGGGCGTTGCCGATCGCCAGCACGGCCCCGTCCAACCGGTCTGCCCACAGCTCCACGCCGGCCGCCGAGCGGGTGGTCTGCCGGCGAGCCGCCAGGTCGGCCGCGCCCGAGTCGGCCACCAGCGACACGACCTGGTTGTCGGCGGGCAGCCGCGCGGTCGTGATCCCGGCGGCCACCATCGACGAATCGCACAGGACCGGGGCGCCGCCTTGCAGCGCGGCGCTGGTTCGCGCGACGACGTCGTCGGTGAAGGCGACGTGTTCGGCGACATCGACCTGTCCGCAGGTGTGGATCAGCCGGACCACGACCCGAGCCACGTCGTCGGGAAATCGCGATAGGTCGGCCTCCGCGCGGATGGCCGCGAACGACTGGCGATAGATCTCCGCCGCGTCGCGGATGTAGTCGAGCACGTGCTCACCCTAAGCGCTAGCCTCGCAGCAGCCGGTAGCCCTGTCCGCTGGCGACCAGCACCTGACCGGCGGGTGGGCTGCCGCACGCGCGTTCGCAGCCGACGAAGTGACGATGCACGGCCGAATCCGCGTCGAGCGACAGCGCCGCGTCGGCCCGCACGTCGGCAGCCGAATGTTCGCACCCGGGGCTGCCGATGCAGGCGCTGACGTTGAGCCAGGGGGAGTTCTCGTCGAACACCAAGCCCAGCGGGGCGAGGACGCGCAGCGCGGCGTCGGCGACGGCCTCCTCGACGTCGCACACCAGTACCGACCGCCACGGCATGACCACCAGCGGCGCCTCGATCGCGGCGAGGTACTCCGCGACGCGCGCGGGCAGCGCCCCCAGGGGCACAGCCGCGCCCAGCGCGATCCGGCCGTCGTCCTGGTCGATCCAGCCCACCGGTGGCCGGGTGACGGGTGGGAAGGTGGTGTCACCGACCGCCGCGCCGGGAACAAGTCCAGCGATGTCATCCAATTCGCCGATGCGCCAAGCCTTTCCGCGCATCTTGATGAACCGGCGGGCCACTTCCACGAGTGTCTGGATCACGTCGCGCGGGGCCAGCCGGACGCCGGTGTCCCGCCCCGCCAGCAGCAGCGCACAGTCGTCACCCAGGACGTGCACGCCGATGTCGGCGCCCAGCCCCGACACGTCGCCGCGGCCGTCGTCGAGGCTGAACCAGAACCGGCCCCCGAGCTCGGCGAGACTGGGTTCGGCGCAGATCGCCGCGTCCAGCTCACTCACCCAGGGACGCACGTCGGCGCGCCCGCCGGCCCGTCCCGACAGCGGCGACGCGACGATGTTGCGGACGCGCTCATGCGTCGTCGACGGCAACAGCCCGGCGCTGGCGATCGCCTCGGCCGCCGCCGTCACGTCGGTGATGCCGCGTAGTTGCACGTTGCCGCGGGACGTCAGCTCCAGCCTTGCCGAACCGAGCCGGCTCGAGACACCGGCGAGCGCGGCCAGCTGGGCGGCCGCGATCATTCCGCCGGGTAGCCGGACGCGCACCAGCGCGCCGTCGGCCGCCTGATGCGCCTGCAGTGCGCCCGGGCAACCGTCCGTGTCGCGCGATCTGGCCATCCGTTTACGGTACGACCCGGGGACTTTCCGGCGTAACGTGCAGGCCAGCGAGAGGTCGGGTGATTGCCATGGCACAGAAGCGCCCAGTGAAGGTCGCGATCATCGGCGCCGGGATGTCCGGCATCTGCATGGCCGCCAAGCTGCAGGACGCCGGCATCGACTCGTTCACCATTTTCGAGAAGGCCGACGAGGTGGGCGGCACGTGGCGCGACAACACCTATCCCGGACTTACCTGCGATGTCCCGTCGCGCTACTACTCCTATTCGTTCCGGCCGAATCCCAACTGGTCGCACTGGCTCCCGCCGGGTCCGGAGATCCAGGCGTATTTCCAGCGGGTGGCCGACGAACGGGGCATCCGTCCGCACATCCGGTTCGGCACCGTCGTCACCGCGGCCCGCTATGACGACGGGACGTGGCGGCTCACCACCCCCGACGGTGAGGAGACGTTCGACGTGCTCGTCACCGCGACGGGGGTCCTGCGGGTGCCTCGCTATCCGGACATCCCCGGACGGGACACGTTCGCCGGCCCGGCCTTTCACTCGTCGCAGTGGGACCACTCGGTTTCGTTGCCGGACAAGAGGATCGGCCTGATCGGCACCGGTTCGACCGGTGTGCAGATTACCGCGGAGCTCGGCGGCAAGGTGCGCCAGCTGAAAGTCTTTCAGCGCACCGCGCAGTGGGTTTACCCATTCCCTAACCCGCGCTATTCGAAGTTGGCTCAGGCGGCGCTGTCACGGTGGCCCGCGCTGAACGGTCTGCCCTATCGCTTCTGGGGGTGGCTGATGCGGCACTGGTTCGGCGTGGCACCGATCCGCCCGGGCTGGCAGCGCCGTCAGATCCAGGCCTGGTGTCGATGGAACCTGCGGCTGTCGGTGCGCGACCCGCAGCTCCGGGCGAAGCTGACTCCCACCTACCAACCGATGTGCAAGCGGCAGGTGATGGCCGGGCATTTCTACCGGTCCGTACAAAAGCCTGGAGTCGAGATCATCACCGACTCGATCGACCGCATCGAGCCGCGCGGCATCGTCACCGCCGACGGCGCGCTACACGAACTCGACATGCTGGTCTATGCCACCGGATTCGACGCGCGCGCCTACGTGCGTCCACTCGAATTGATCGGGGAGGGCGGAATCACCCTGGACGAGGTCTGGGAGGACGGTCCGATGGCTTATCGGTCTATCGCGGTGCCGGGATTCCCCAATCTGTTCATGCTGATGGGGCCGCATTCGCCGATCGGCAACCAGTCGCTCGTTCCGATCGCCGAGGACCAGGCCGGCTACGTGATGTGGTGGATCGAGCAGCTGCGTGACGGAGCCGTGCGCGCAGCGGCTCCGACCGAGGCGGCAACCAAGGAATACAACGAGCGCATGAAAGCCGCGATGCCGCAGACGATTTGGGTTACCGGCTGCAGCAGTTGGTACCTTGGCAAGGACGGTCTGCCGGAGCTCTTCCCGTGGACGCCCGAGACCCACCGCGAGCTGTTGCGACGACCCGAGCCGACGCACTTCGAGGTGCGCACCGCCTGAGCGCTAGGACGTCCCGGTCCGGCGGGCGTACGAAGCGCGCTTACCCACTTCGACGTCGCTGGTGAAAACGCGGCCGGTACCCAATAGACGCCCAAGTGCCTCCGCGACAGCGCGCGGCATCAAACGCTGGCCCGACAGCGCGATGCCCATCGAGCGGGGAATAGCCACGCGGGGTTTCGGATTGACGATCACTCGAACCACGGCCTGAGCGACGTCGTCTGGCTCGACGTTCTTGAAGCCGCGCGCGTGTCCGATGCCCGCGACCATCTCGGTGTTCGTCAGCGTCGGCATGATCGCCGAGAAGTGGACGCCGCTGCCACGGTTCTCCATGCGAACGGTGTCGGTGTAGCCGAGGACGGCATGCTTTGTGGCGCAATAGGTTGCGATGCCCTCGGTCGGCAGCACGCCGCCCAGAGAGGCGATGTTAACGATGTGCCCTCGGCGACGCGGCAGCATCCGCTGGGCGCCCAACTTGGTGCCCAGGATCACGCCGAAAATGTTGACGTCAAGTAGTTGCCGGGTCACGGCATCGGCCTCGTCGATCGCGCTACCCACCGCGATGACGCCCGCGTTGTTCACCAAGACGTCGAGCGGCCCGAGTCGGTCTTCGACAGCGTCGAGAAACTCCGTGAAGGATTGGCGGTCGGTCACGTCCAATTTGCGGGAAAGCTCGAACGGGCGGCCGGCCTCCTTTGCGGCAGATTCGTCGATGTCGCCTATGGCGACGTGGGCGCCCAAACCGTCCAGAACCGTGGCGATGGCCAGGCCGATTCCGCGCGCTCCGCCGGTGACAGCGATGACCTTGCCCGTGACCGAGGTTGCGTTCATTGCCTCACGCTAGCCGTACCGCCGCCGGTTGCCGAGCCCCGCTGCGGTACGAATGGTGGGTGGCCGAGCCGACCATCCTGCTGCTGTCGACATCCGACACCGACCTGATCAGCGCACGGTCCAGCGGCAAAAACTATCGGTGGGCCAATCCGTCGCGGCTGTCCGACCCCCTAGCCGATTCAGAACTGGGTGACCTGTTATCCGGCGCCGCGATCGTGGTGGTCCGGATCCTCGGTGGCTATCGGGCGTGGCAAAGCGGCATCGACACAGTGGTCGCCAGTGGGGTGCCGACGGTGCTGGTCAGCGGTGAGCAGGCGGCCGACGCGGAATTGACCGGCCTGTCCACGCTGGCCGCCGGCATCGCGGTGCAGGCGCACATCTACCTCGCCCACGGCGGGGTCGAGAACCTGCGTCAGCTGCACGCCTTCCTTTCGGACACCGTGCTGATGACTGGGTACGGTTTCACCCCGCCGGTGGTGACGCCGACGTGGGGCGAGCTGCGGCGCCAAGACGCCGCGAACACAGAAGGCCCGACGATCGCGGTGCTGTACTACCGCGCGCAGCACCTGGCAGGCAACACCGCATACATCGAATCGCTTTGCCGGGCCATCGAGGACGAGGGTGGGCGGCCGCTGCCGGTCTACTGCGCGTCGCTGCGCACCGCCGAACCGGAGCTGCTGCAACGGCTGAAAGACGCCGACGCCATGGTCGTTACCGTGCTGGCGGCCGGGGGACTGAAGCCGGCCACGGTGTCCGCCGGCGGGGACGACGACAGCTGGAACGTCGAACACCTTGCGGCGCTGGACATCCCGATCCTGCAGGGCCTGTGCCTCACCAGCCCGCGCGATCAGTGGCGCGACAACGACGACGGGCTCAGCCCGCTCGACGTGGCCAGTCAGGTGGCGGTCCCGGAGTTCGACGGGCGCATCATCACGGTTCCGTTCTCGTTCAAGGAGATTGACGACGACGGCCTGATCTCCTATGTCGCCGACCCGGAACGCTGCTCGCGCGTCGCGGGCCTGGCGGTCCGCCACGCACGGCTGCGGCACGTCGCACCCGCGCAGAAGCGCGTGGCTCTGGTGTTTTCGGCGTATCCCACCAAGCACGCCCGCATCGGCAACGCGGTCGGACTGGACACCCCGGCCAGCGCGGTCGCGCTGCTGCGTGCGATGCGCGAGCGCGGGTATCGGGTGGACGACCTTCCCGGGGTGGAGTCCAACGACGGCGACGCGCTGATCCACGCGCTGATCGAACGCGGCGGGCAGGATCCCGACTGGCTCACCGAAGGGCAACTCGCCGGCAACCCGATCCGGGTGTCCGCCAAGGACTATCGCGAGTGGTTCGCGACCCTGCCGGCCGAACTCACCGACGCCGTCCAAGAGCACTGGGGGCCGCCGCCCGGCGACCTCTTCGTCGACCGCAGCATCGATCCCGACGGCGACATCGTCATCGCTGCGATGCAGGCGGGCAATCTGGTGCTGATGGTCCAGCCGCCCCGCGGTTTCGGCGAAAACCCCGTTGCCATCTATCACGATCCGGATCTGCCGCCCAGCCACCACTACCTGGCGGCCTACCACTGGCTGGACACCGGCTTCAAAGCCGATGCCGTCATCCATCTGGGCAAGCACGGCAACCTGGAATGGCTGCCCGGAAAGACGCTGGGCATGTCGGCGGCATGTGGATCCGACGCCGCGCTGGGGAACCTGCCGCTGATCTACCCATTCCTGGTCAACGATCCCGGGGAGGGCACCCAGGCCAAGCGACGAGCGCACGCGGTGCTCGTCGACCACCTCATCCCGCCGATGGCCCGCGCCGAAACCTACGGCGACATCGCGCGTTTGGAGCAGTTGCTCGACGAGCACGCTAACGTCGCCGCGCTTGACCCCGGCAAGCTGCCCGCCATCCGCCAGCAGATCTGGACGCTCATCCGGGCCGCCAAGATGGATCACGACCTGGGCCTGACCGAGCGACCCGCCGAGGACTCGTTCGACGACATGATCCTGCACATCGACGGCTGGCTGTGCGAGATCAAGGACGTCCAGATCCGCGACGGCCTGCACGTCCTCGGCCAAAGGCCCACGGGCGAGACCGAACTCGATCTGGTGTTGGCTATTCTGCGGGCCCGCCAGCTGTTCGGTGGGGAGCAGGCCATTCCCGGCCTGCGAGAGGCGTTGGGCCTGGCCGAGGACGGCACCGACGAGCGGACGTCAGTTGACGAGGCGGAGGCCGCCGCCCGTGAACTGGTCGCCGCGCTGCAGGCGAGCGGATGGGATCCCGACGCCGCCGAACGCCTCACCGGCGACACCGAAGTGGCAAGAGTTCTGCGGTTCGCGGCCGCCGAGGTGGTGCCCCGGCTGGCCGGCACGGCAGCCGAAATCGACCAGGTGCTCAGGGCGCTGGACGGCCGGTTCATTCCGGCCGGTCCGTCGGGTTCGCCGCTGCGCGGCCTGATCAACGTGCTGCCCACCGGACGCAACTTCTACTCCGTCGACCCCAAGGCGATCCCGTCCCGGCTGGCGTGGGAAGCCGGTGTGGCGCTGGCGGATTCGCTGCTCGCCCGGTATCGGAACGATCATGGCCGCTGGCCGCAATCGGTGGGGCTGTCGGTATGGGGTACCTCGGCCATGCGCACCGCCGGTGACGATATCGCCGAAGTCCTTGCGCTGCTGGGCGTTCGACCGGTCTGGGACGACGCGTCGCGGCGGGTCGTCGGTCTGACCCCGATGCCGCTGGCCGAGCTGGGCCGGCCGCGCATCGATGTGACCGTTCGGATCTCCGGGTTCTTCAGGGACGCCTTCCCACACGTCGTGACGATGCTAGACGACGCGGTACGGTTGGTCGCCGAGCTCGACGAGCCGGAGCAAGACAACTACGTACGCGCGCACGCCCAGGCCGACCTGGCCCAGCATGGCGATCAACGCCGATCCACCACAAGGATTTTCGGATCCAAGCCGGGAACATATGGCGCCGGCTTGCTACAGCTGATCGACAGCCGCAACTGGCGCGACGATGCGGACCTGGCGCAGGTGTACACGGCGTGGGGCGGGTTCGCCTACGGACGTGACCTGGACGGACGCGAGGCCGTCGACGACATGAACCGCCAGTACCGGCGAATCGCGGTGGCCGCCAAGAACACCGACACCCGCGAACACGACATCGCCGACTCCGACGACTACTTCCAATACCACGGCGGGATGGTGGCCACCGTGCGGGCGCTCACCGGCCAAGCGCCCGCCGCCTACATCGGCGACAACACCAGGCCCGACGCGATCCGCACCCGCACCCTGTCGGAGGAGACCACCCGGGTATTCCGCGCCCGCGTCGTCAATCCCCGCTGGATGGCCGCGATGAGACGGCACGGCTACAAGGGTGCCTTCGAGATGGCCGCGACGGTCGACTACCTGTTCGGCTACGACGCCACCGCGGGGGTGATGGCCGACTGGATGTACGAACAACTCACCGAGCGCTACGTGATGGACGCCGAGAACCGCAAGTTCATGGCGGAGTCCAACCCGTGGGCGCTGCACGGCATGGCCGAGCGGCTGCTGGAGGCGGCCGGCCGGGGCATGTGGGCGGATCCGCAACCGGAAACCCTCGACGGGCTGCGTCAAGCGCTGCTGGAAACCGAGGGTGACCTGGAGGGCTGATCCGGGCTTCTCCGAAATCGCCGCCCCGGTCGCGAACGTGCGGCTAGCCGCACACTCGCAGCCGAACGTGCGGCTGGCCGCACACTCGGCATGAGAGGGCCACCGTCAGGAGTCTTCTCGCGGAGTAGGTTGGCAGCGTGACCCCAAGCTTCGCCGACCTCGCCAAGTCGGAATACATCCTGCTGACCACCTTCACCAAAGACGGCCGCCCCAAGCCCGTGCCAATCTGGACCGCCGTGGATAAGGAGCGCGGCGACCGTTTACTGGTGATCACCGAGGAAAAGTCGTGGAAGGTCAAGCGGATCCGGAACACCCCGCGCGTGACGCTAGCCACCTGCACCATGCGCGGCCGCCCGACCAGCGAGCCGGTCGAGGCGACCGCGACCATTCTCGACAAGTCGCACACCGCCGCCGTCTACGACGCGATCGGCCAGCGCTACGGCATCGTGGGCAAGGTGTTCAACTTCTTTAGCAAGGCGCGCGGCGGCATGGAAAAGAACGTCGGGCTCGAGCTCAAAGTGGCCGCGCCCTAACGCAAATGGGCACCGTCCTGATTCCGATCCCGGACCGCGACTTCGACCCCACCGAGGTCGCCGTCAGCTGGCGCGTCCTGACCAGGAACGGTCATCGGGTGGTGTTCGCCACCGAAAGCGGCTCGGCGGGGGTGGCCGACGACATCATGGTCACCGGCCGTGGACTCGACATCTGGTCTGCGCTACCGATATTCGGGGCCATCCCGGTCATCGGGCTGATGCTGCGGGCCAACAAAGACGGTCGCGATGCCTACGCCGCGATGGTCGATTCGACCGAATTTCGGCATCCCCTCAGCTGGTCTCAGGCCACCCTCGACGACGTCGACGCACTGCTCCTGCCCGGCGGACACCGCGCCCGCGGAATGCGCAGCTACATCGACAGCGACATACTGCACCGGTTGGTGGTGGACGCCTTCGCCCGCGGGATGATCGTGGCCGCGATCTGCCATGGTGTGCTGCTCGCTGCGCGCAGCGTCGATCCCGGCACGGGTCACTCCGTGCTCTACGGGCACAGGACCACGGCGTTGACGTGGGCAATGGAACGGCTCGCCTGGCGGCTCACCCGCCGCACCCGATTCCGGGACCCCGACTACTACCGGACCTACACCGAGCAGCCCGGCCAGCCCGGCGGATACATGTCGGTGCAGTCCGAAGTCACCCGAGCCCTTAAAGATCCGGCAGATTTTTGCGACGTCGTCCGCGGAGAACCGCACTGGCGGCGCAAATCCTCGGGAATGGCAAGGGATACCGCGACCGACTCGCGGCCGGCATTCGTCGTCGACGACGGCAACTACATCTCGGCGCGCTGGCCCGGCGACACGCACACCTTCGCCACCGTTTTGTCGCGGAAGCTCTGACGGCACTAAGTCGTCGCGCCGGCCCCCAGATGCTCGCCGAAGAACGCGAAGACCCGGTCCCACGCATCGTCGGCCGCCGCCCGGTTGTAGCCGAAGCCGACGACGCGAAGCAGCGGCTGGGCGGGGAGCTGGTTCGCGAAGCTGTGGCCCGCACCGGGGTAGGCCTTGATATCGGTGGTGATCCCCTTGGCGGCCGTCACCTCGCGAAATTTCTTGGGTGCGCCGACGCCTAGCGGGTCACGACTGCCGAAGCTGGCGACGATCGGGCACGCCCCGTCTAGTGTCTCGCTCAAATTGCGCGGCAGTGGCGTGCCGTAGAACGGCGCGGAAGCACCAAAACCCTTGGGCGACATAATGAGTGAGAAACCACCACCCATGCAGAAGCCGGCGATGCCCACGCGGCCGGTGCATTCCGGCATCGACTGCAAGTGATCGCGAGCGGCCAGGATGTCGTCGAGCGCGCGACCACGCTTGGTCAGCAGCTCGCGCATGACTCTCGTGATGCATCGCGCGCGACCACCCCTGGCGTACATGTTCGGGGTCAGCGCCAGATAGCCCGCCTGCGCGATGCGCCGCGAAATCAGTTCATTGTCGGGGCCGTAGCCGACCGCATCGTGGATCACCACCACACCAGGCCAGGGGCCGTCGCCGTGGGGAATGCCCAGCAGCGCATCGATGGGTCCGTCCGGGGCCTCGATCTGAATCGTCGTCATAGCGTCATCTAACTGCAGCCGGGTCGTGCCTCACCAGGGGAACTCAGCGCCGGTCCGCGGACGTTGGCGTGACATGCTGTCGCGGCTGTTGCTCGTCTATGCGGTCGTCGAACTTGCGGTGATCTTCGCGCTGGTGTCGACGATCGGGTGGGGCTGGACCCTGCTGGTGCTGCTGGCCACCTTCCTGCTCGGGTGGGGCCTCTTGGCGCCGATGGCCGGGTCGCAGCTCATTCGCCAACTCGGGCAACTGCGATCGGGCCTGACCGAACCGCAGGCCGCGGTGAACGACGGCGCAATGGTCGGTTTGGCCATGGCGCTGGTCTTGGTTCCCGGGCTGGTCACCACGGTGTTGGGACTGTTGTTGTTGGTGCCGCCGATACGGGCGGTTGCCGGCCCCGGCCTGAGCGGGATCGCGCTGCGCGGGCTGCGCGGGCGGGCACCGCTGATCACCCAGACGACGGTCTTCACGACCGGCCCTCGCCGCGGCCAAGCCGCCGACGGCCGCGACTACATCGACGGCGCCTACATCGACGGCGAGGTCATCGACGGGGAGGTCATCGACGTGCACGACGTCGAGCTGCCACCGCGGCCCCCGTCGACGCCGGGATCGATCTAAGTTTTGGCGTGTGGCGCAAACCGATCGTCGGCCTACGACGCTGCTGCTGAACGGCCGGGTGCACAGCCCGAGCCACCCCGACGCCACCGCCATGGCGGTGCGCGGCGACGTCGTCGCATGGTTGGGCAGCGATGACGTCGGCCGCAGCCAGTTTCCCGACGCCGAGGTCGTGGATCTCGACGGTGGCTTCGTCGCGCCGGGATTCGTCGACAGCCACATCCACCTGACCGCGACCGGCCTCGCCCTCACCGGGCTCGACCTGCGGCCCGCCACGTCGCGCGCACAGTGCATCCAGATGGTCGCCGAGCATGCCGCCGCGCACCCCGGCCAACTGGTGTGGGGGCACGGCTGGGACGAGTCGTCGTGGCCCGAGAACACCCCGCCGAGCACCACCGACCTCGACGCGGTGCTCGGGGACCGGCCCGCTTACCTGGCTCGCGTCGACGTTCATTCCGCCCTGGCCTCGTCGGCGCTGCGACGCAGGGTCGCGGAGCTGCCGGCGGCGGGCGGCTTCAGCGCCGAGGGGCCGCTCGCCGACGATGCGCACCACCTGGTCCGGGCGACCGCCCGCAACCTGCTGACCGCCGGGCAGCTGGCCGACGCCCGGAGCGCCGCACTGCGTGCCGCCGCCGCGGCCGGCATCGTCGCCGTGCACGAATGCGCCGGGCCCGAGATCGGCGGCCTGGACGACTGGCTGGCGCTCCGCGCCCTCGATCACGGCGTCGAGGTCATCGGCTACTGGGGTGAGGCGGTGACCAGCCCGGCGCAGGCCCGTGCCCTGATGGACGTGACCGGAGCCCGCGGGCTGGCCGGTGACCTGTTCGTCGACGGGGCGCTGGGGTCCCGCACCGCCTGGCTGCACGAGCCGTACGCCGACGCGCCGGACCGCGTCGGCACCTGCCACCTGGACCGGGACGTCATCGAGGCGCATCTGCGGGCCTGCACCCAGGCCGAGGTGACGGCGGGTTTCCACGTCATCGGAGATGCCGCGGTCTCCGCGGTCGTCGACGCCATCGAACGGGTCGTGGCCGACCTGGGGGCTCCCGCCGTCGCCCGCTGCGGGCATCGTCTGGAGCACCTCGAGATGGTGACGGCCGATCATGCCGCCAAACTCGGCGCGTGGGGCGTCATCGCCAGCGTGCAGCCCAATTTCGATGCGCTGTGGGGCGGCGACGACGGCATGTACGCCCGCCGGCTCGGCGCCGAACGAGGCAGCCGGCTCAACCCGCTGGCGCTGTTAGCATCCCAAGGCGTGCCCCTCGCGCTCGGTACCGACGCCCCGGTGACGGGTCTTGACCCGTGGGCCAGCGTGCGCGCGGCCGTCAACCATCACACCGCAGGCAGCGCCGTGTCGGCGCGGGCCGCATTCGCCGCCGCGACCCGCGGCGGATGGCGCGCGAGCGGTGTCCGCGACGGCGTGACGGGCACCCTGGCGCCGGGTGCGCCCGCGTCCTACGCCGTCTGGGACGCCGAAGCCCTGGACGTGAGCGCACCGCGCGACGCCGTGCAGCGCTGGTCCACCGACCCGCGCTCGCGGGTGCCCGCGTTGCCGCGGCTGGGCCCGGCCGATGCCTTGCCGCGTTGCCGCCGGACCGTGCATCGGGGCGCTGTCATCTATGGCTAACGGTCGGCACGAGCGGCCCGACGACGCCGAATCGGAGCGCGACGAAGAGCCCACCGACGCGCCGGTACGCACGGACACGCATGACGCTCCCGGCGTGGCCGAGCGCGCGGGCGCGATAGCACGCCAGGCACTGGCGCGGGCGGTCGCCGCGGTGATCGCTCGGCTGCCGGGCCTGCAGGCGGCGCTCCAGCCCCGCCTGGCGCGGCTGCTGGTCACCGTCGTGGCCGGATTGCTGATGTGCGCCAGCTTCCCGTCGCTGAGCTGGTGGTGGGCCGCCGTGGTCGCCGCCGCGCTGTTGGCCTGGGTGCTCAAGCACCCCGCCACCACCATGGCCGGCGGTCTGGGCTACGGATTTCTGTTCGGGCTCGCGTTTTATCTGCCGCTACTGCCGTGGATCAGCCTGCTGGTGGGCGACGTGCCGTGGTTGGCGTTGGCGATGGCGTGCGCGCTGTTTCCCGCGCTCTTCGGCATATTCGCCGTCGTGGTGCGGGGGCTGCCCGGCTGGCCCGTCTGGTTCGCGTTGGTGTGGGCGGCCCAGGAGTGGTTGAAGTCGATCGTTCCGTTCGGTGGGTTCCCCTGGGGGTTGGTGGCGTTCGGTCAAGCCGAAGGTCCGCTGCTGCCGTTGGTCAAGCTCGGCGGCGTTGCCCTGCTGTCGACGGCCGTCGTGCTGGTGGGATTCAGCGCGACCGCGATCGCGCTGGAAATCATGAAATGGTGGCGAACCGAGGCGCGGGACAAGGACGCCGAGGACGCCGATCAACAGCCGCCCGCGGTGGTGCTGCCTGGGATTTGCATCTGCCTGGTCTTGTTCACCGCCGTCATCATCTGGCCGCAGGTGCGGCACGCCGGCGCCGGAGCGGGCGGCGAACCCACGGTCACCGTCGCGGCCGTGCAGGGCAACGTTCCCCGGCTCGGCCTCGACTTCAACGCGCAACGCCGAGCGGTCCTGGACAACCACGTCCAGGAGACGCTGCGGCTGGCCGAGGACGTGCGCGCCGGGCTCGCACCACAACCTCAATTCGTCATCTGGCCGGAAGACTCCTCGGACGTCGATCCGTTGCTCAATGCCGACGCCGGGCAGCAAATCGCGCAGGCGGCCCATGCGATCGGCGCGCCGATCCTGGTGGGGACCGTCCTCGCCGCGCCCGGCACGCAGGAACCCGCGGAATACACGAACACGATGATCGTCTGGAATCCGGTCAGCGGCGCGGCCGACCGCCACGACAAGGAAATCGTGCAGCCGTTCGGCGAATACCTGCCGATGCCGTGGCTCTTCAAACATCTCTCGTCCTACGCCGACCGGGCGGGCAACATGGTGCCCCGCAAGAGCAGCGACGTGGTGCAGATCGCGGGGGTGCCGGTGGGCGTAGCCACGTGCTGGGAAGTGATCTTCGACCGCGAGCCGCGCAAAGCCGTCCGCAACGGCGCCCAGTTGTTGGCCGTGCCGGCCAACAACGCCACCTTCAACAGGCGCATGAGCGAGCAACAGCTCGCCTTCGCGAAGGTCCGCGCCGTGGAGCACGACCGATACGTCGTGGTCGCTGGCACCACCGGGATCAGTTCGGTGATCGCGCCGGACGGGGCCGAGTTGGTCCGCACCGGATTCTTCGAGCCCGGCTATCTGGACATCCAGGTGCGCCTCAAGACGCAGCTGACGCCGGCCACCCGCTGGGGCCCGATCGTGCAATGGTTGCTGGTCGTGGCGGCCGGAGCGGCCATTCTGGTCGGGATACGGCACAATGGGTGGTCCCCGCGTCCGGTTCGGCCGAGGTTGCGGCCCTTCCGGGCGAGGCCGTCGGGTGAATCGGACGATTCCGGTAAGTTCCCGGGCGACGCCGAGGGCGACTTGGATATGACGCAAGACGCCGCGCCCGACGAGGGCGGCGATCACACTCCGCCGGAAGAAGGCGGTGACGAGAGCCCGCTCGACGAGGGCGGCCCACCCAGTTTCGGGCGACACAGTTTCGGGCGACACAGAGGAGCTACATGACCACCGGCCAGCAGGCGCCCCGCGTTCCGGGCAACCGGCCCAGCCAACGCGTCCTGGTGATCATCCCCACCTTCAACGAGCTGGAGAACCTGCCGGTGATCCACCGGCGGCTGAAGGACGCGTGCCCCGAGGTGCACCTGTTGATCGTGGACGACAGCAGCCCGGACGGTACGGGCAAGCTCGCCGACGAGTTGGCCGCGGCCGATCCGGGCCGCACCCACGTCATGCACCGCACGGCCAAGGACGGCCTGGGCGCCGCCTATCTGGCGGGCTTCGCGTGGGGGTTGAGCCGGGACTACTCGGTGCTCGTCGAGATGGATGCGGACGGCAGCCACGCGCCCGAGCAGCTGCACCGCCTGCTCGACGCCGTCGACAACGGAGCCGACCTGGCGATCGGGTCGCGCTACGTCGACGGCGGAACGGTGCGCAACTGGCCGTGGCGTCGCTGGGCCCTGTCCTGGACGGCCAACACCTATGCGCGGGTGGCACTCGGCATCGATGTCCACGACATCACCGCCGGCTACCGCGCCTACCGTCGCGAAGTCCTGGAGGCGATCGACCTCGACGGCGTTGACTCCAAGGGCTACTGCTTCCAGATCGATCTGACCTGGCGGACGGTGTGCAACGGCTTCGCCATCGTCGAAGTGCCGATCACCTTCACCGAGCGCGAACTCGGCGTGTCGAAGATGAGCGGATCCAACATCCGCGAGGCACTGGTGAAGGTCACTCGGTGGGGCATCCAGGGACGAACCCCCAGCGCACGCGCGGCGCGCGCCGACAACCGCACCAAGTCGGCCGGGGCCCAAGGGGCTTAAGGACGGAGTCAGCCCGGGTCAGCCGCGGCGCTTCGACCTGATCAGTTCGAGGCGCTCCTTGAGCAGCTCTTCGAGCTCATCGACCGTGCGGCGCTCCAGCAACATGTCCCAGTGCGTCCGCGGCGGCTTGACCTTCTTCGGCTCCGGCAGGTCGCCCTCGACCAGGGTGCCCTCCATACCGTTGCGGCACAGCCAGGTACCGGGGATCTCGGCGTCGTCGGCGAACGGGACCTCGAACTCCTCGCCGTTCTCGGTGCGGTAGCGCGCGATCTGACGCGGCGCGAGGTCGTGGTTGCGGTCGGTTTCGTAGCTCACGGCTCCGAGGCGACTGCCCCTCAGTACTCGATCCGCCATGGGTGCTACTCCTCTAGGTTCTGTGGGATTCTCTCCGCTTGGCAAACGTTACGGTGCTCGGCGTAGTTCCCGGGCCGACACGCGGCCTACGCGGCGCGACCATCAATGATACCGGGATGGCCGAGCGCGGCCGACTAAAGTCGGCAGGCGTGACCCGCCGTGCCCGCCCGCAGCCCTGCCGCTGGTGTGGTCGAGACGTCTCCGATGCCGGCATGGGTCGCCGCCGCCAGTACTGCCGGCAGTCGTGCCGGCAGCGGGCCTACGAGCAACGCGCCTCGCTCCATCGGGGCGAGGCAGGGGCGGCGCTGGCGCTGCCCGCCGATGCGGTCGTGCTGTCGGCCGACGAGGCGGCTGACCTCTCCGATCGCGTCTACCAGGTGCGATGCGCGGCGGAGGACGTCGCCACAGCGCTCGACGAGGGAGCCGAGGCATCCGAATTGCGCGCCCTGTGCGATGTGCTGATCCGAGCCGCCCGGGCCGCCGACGGCTGGCGCCGAGTGGGCGTCTGACCGCGACGGCCGCCGGCGCGGTGCCCCGACGGCTCGCGTCGAGATTCAGAGCGCCATGCGCCTGACCACCGCCGATGCGTAGGCGGGTACAGTCACGCCATGGACGGTGCGCCGAATCTGAGGGACTTCGGGGTCACCGCGCGCGTCGCCGGGCCGCGTCGGACGTTTTGAAATCCAGCCGGAGTTGGCCATACTCACCAGCGACATTCTTGGGTCGGACAGCAGCACGACGACGTTGCTTCGTGCCGCAACTTCCGTGACTCGGCGAGAGCCGCATCCGGCGGTGAACGACGGCCAATGGTAGGCGAAGGGCAGTGATGGTGGATCAACTCCAGCATGCGACCGAAGCGCTGCGCAAAGCGCTGGTACAGGTCGAACGCCTGAAGCGCACCAACCGCGCCCTGCTGGAGCGGTCGAGCGAGCCGATCGCGATCGTCGGGATGTCCTGCCGCTTCCCGGGCGGCGTCGACACTCCCGAAGCCCTGTGGCAAATGGTTGCCGATGGCCGCGACGTGATCTCGGAGTTTCCCACCGACCGTGGGTGGGACCTCGCGACACTGATCGACCCCGACCCCGACGCGCGCCACAAGACGTACGCGCACACCGGTGGCTTCGTCGACGACGTCGGGGACTTCGACCCCGCGTTCTTCGGCATCGCGCCCAGCGAAGCCCTGGCGATGGACCCCCAGCATCGGATGTTGCTGGAGCTGTCGTGGGAAGCGTTGGAGCGCGCGGGAATTGACCCTAGCGGGCTGCGCGGCAGCGCCACCGGTGTTTTCGCCGGGCTCATCGTCCAGGGCTACGGCATGCTCGCCGAGGAGATCGAGGGCTACCGCCTGACCGGAATGACGTCTAGCGTCGCGTCGGGGCGGGTCTCGTATGTGCTCGGTCTGGAGGGCCCGGCGGTGTCGGTCGACACCGCGTGTTCGTCGTCGTTGGTGGCACTACATATGGCGGTGCAGTCGCTGCGCTCGGGGGAGTGCGACCTGGCACTGGCCGGCGGCGCGACGGTGAACGCCACGCCGACGGTCTTCGTCGAATTCAGCCGGCACCGCGGATTGGCGCCCGACGGGCGGTGCAAGGCCTACGCTGGGGCGGCCGACGGCGTCGGCTGGTCCGAGGGCGGGGCGATCCTGGTCGTCGAGCGGTTGTCGGACGCGCAGCGGTTGGGTCATCCGGTGTTGGCGGTGGTGCGGGGTTCGGCGGTCAATCAGGATGGCGCGTCGAACGGGCTCACCGCGCCGAACGGTCCGTCGCAGCAACGGGTGGTGCGCGCGGCGCTGGCCAACGCGGGGCTCTCGACGGCCGAGGTCGACGTGGTCGAAGGGCATGGGACGGGCACCACGCTGGGTGACCCGATCGAGGCCCAGGCCTTGCTGGCCACCTATGGCCAGGACCGCGACGAGCCGCTGTGGCTGGGGTCGATCAAGTCGAACATGGGTCATACGCAGGCCGCCGCCGGTGTGGCCGGTGTCATCAAGATGGTGCAGGCCATGCGCCACGGGGTGCTGCCGGCGACGCTGCACGTGGATGCGCCGAGCCCGCACGTCGATTGGTCCGCGGGCTCGGTGTCGCTGCTGACCGAGGCGCGGGCGTGGCCGGCGGATCACCAGCGTCGGGCCGGGGTGTCGTCCTTCGGGATCAGCGGGACCAACGCGCACGTGATCATCGAGGCCGCTCCCGCGGAGCCGGCGCGCGACGTTGCTCCGGTGCGGCCGGTGGTGCCGTGGGTGATCTCGGCGAAGTCGGCGGCGGCGCTGCGGGCGCAGGCGGCGCGGTTGGCGGCGCACGTGCGCGCCCACGACGAGCTGGATGTCGCCGATGTCGGGTGGACGCTGGCGGGCCGGGCGACGTTTGACCATCGGGCCGTTGTTGTGGGTGGCGACCGCGACCGGTTGCTGGCCGGGTTGGACGAGCTGGCCGACGACGACGTCCCCGCATCGGTTGTTCGCGGCACCGCGACGCCGGCGGGCAAGACCGTGTTCGTCTTCCCCGGCCAAGGCTCTCAATGGCTGGGCATGGGCATCGAATTGCTCGATACCGCACCGGTATTCGCGAGCCAGATCGAGGCGTGCGCCGAAGCGTTCGCGGAATTCGTCGACTGGTCGCTGATCGATGTGCTGCGCGGCGCCCCCGGTGCTCCCGGGATGGATCGCGTGGACGTCGTGCAGCCGGTCCTCTTCGCGATGATGGTGTCGCTGGCCGAGCTGTGGAAGTCGATCGGAGTAAGTCCGGATGCGGTGATCGGCCACTCGCAGGGGGAAATCGCCGCGGCCTACGTCGCCGGGGCGCTGTCGCTGCGCGACGCCGCCCGGGTGGTCACGCTGCGCAGCAAGCTGCTGACGTCGCTGGCCGGCCCCGGGGGCATGCTGTCCATCGCCTGCAGCACCGAGCGGGCCCGGGAGTTGTTGGCGCCCTACGGTGATCGGGTCAGCATCGCCGCCGTCAACGGCCGGTCGGCCGTCGTGGTGTCAGGTGAGGTGGCGGCGCTCGACGAGCTCGTCGGTTTCTGTGCCGACCTGGAGCTGCGAACCCGGCGGATCGACGTGGACTACGCGTCGCATTCGGTTGAGGTCGAGGCGATCCGCGGTGAGCTCGCAGAGGTTCTCGACGGTATCGAGCCGCACTCTTCTCGCATAGCATTCTTTTCCACCGTGACCGGAACCCGCTTGGACACAGCGGGATTGGATGCCGACTATTGGTATCGCAACATCCGCCAGACCGTGCAGTTCGACCAGGCGGTGCGCAACGCGGGTGAGCACGGATACCGAACATTCATCGAATCCAGTCCCCATCCTGCCCTGATCGCCGGGATCGAGGACACCGTCAACGACCGCCTGGGCGGTGACGGCGAGGCCATCGTCGTTCCCACCCTGGGCCGCGACGACGGCGGTCTCGAGCGGTTTTTGACGTCGGCCGCCACCGCGTTCGTCGCGGGAGCGCGCGTGGATTGGCGCGGTGCCCTGGGCGGCGCCGCCTTGGTGGATCTGCCGACGTACGCCTTTGACCGCCGCCGATTTTGGCTCTCCGGTGAGGGTGTCGCGGCCGACGCCACCGGCCTGGGGCTGGGCAGCAGCGAGCACCCGCTGCTAAGCGCGGTCGTCGAGCTGCCGGCGTCCGGCGGGGTGGTACTGACGGGCCGGTTGTCGCCCAGTCTGCAGGGTTGGCTGGCCGATCACGCCGTGTCCGGCCAGGTCGTGTTCCCCGGCGCCGGGTTCGTGGAGTTGGCGATCCGTGCGGGCGACGAGGTCGATTGCTCGACGGTCGACGAACTGACGCTGCAGGCGCCGTTGATGTTGCCGGCCAAGGATTCTGGGCTCGGCTCGGCCGCCGTCCAGGTGGTGGTAGGCCCCGCCGACGAATCGGGCCGCCGAAGCGTCTC
The DNA here is from genome assembly GCF_001954045.1 of Mycobacterium sp. SP-6446. Classification (NCBI taxonomy): domain Bacteria; kingdom Bacillati; phylum Actinomycetota; class Actinomycetes; order Mycobacteriales; family Mycobacteriaceae; genus Mycobacterium; species Mycobacterium sp. SP-6446. Next base: position 43,447 of record NZ_MBEM01000085.1, read on the forward strand.
GATTTTCTCGCGCACCGATGCGGACTCCGGCTGGGTAGGCCACGCCGAGGGCACGCTGAGCCCCGGCTCGATCGAGCCGGACGCGGATCTGTCCGTATGGCCGCCGGCGAACGCGGTCATGGCCGACCCGGCGGACGGCTACGAACAATTGGCCGCCCTCGGCTACGGCTACGGCCCGGCGTTCAAGGGATTGACCGCGACGTGGGTGCGCGGTGACGAGGTATTCGCCGAGGTGCGGCTGCCCGAAGCCGCCGGCGGCGTCAATGGGTTCGGCGTGCACCCCGCGCTGCTCGACGCGGCGATGCACGCCCTGGCGATGGGCCACCAAATCACCGGCCGGACCGGCGAAATGATGTTGCCCTTCTCGTGGCAGGGCGTGTCGTTGCATGCCGCGGGCGCATCGGCGGTGCGCGCGCGCATCGCGCCGGCAGACGGCGCAGGCGCCAACGCGGTCTCCATCGAGCTGGCCGACGCGCTGGGATTGCCGGTGCTGTCGGTGCGCGCGATGGTGCCGCGCCCGGTCAACGAGCGGCAGCTGCGTGCGGCGGTGTCGGGCGCGGGCTCGGACCGGCTGTTCGAGGTGATCTGGTCGCCCGCCGCGACGAAGACCGCCGCAACCCAAGCCGAGTTACCCGTTCACCAAGTATTCGAATCCGTTGCGGCCCATAACAACCCGGTCGAGGCAGCCTACGAGCGCACCCACCAGGCGCTGGGCGCCGTGCAGTCCTGGCTGACCGAGCGGGACTCCGGCGTCCTGGTCGTCGCGACGCGGGGTGCGATGGGATTGGCGGGCGAGGACGTCACCGACCTGGCGGGCGCGGCGGTGTGGGGGCTGGCGCGCTCGGCGCAGACCGAACACCCCGGCCGGATCGTGCTCGTGGATTGCGACGCGGCCCTCGACGACAGCGCGATAGCCGACGTTCTCGCGACCGGTGAACCCCAGGTGCTGCTGCGCGACGGCAAGGTTTATACCCCGCGGGTGCACGGCAACCGCGCTGTCGACGGGATCATGACACCTCCTGGCGAGGGGCCCTGGCGGCTGGGTATCGACAGCGCGGGCACCTTCGAAAACCTGCAACTGGAGCCGGTTCCCAACGCCGACGCGCCGCTGGAGCCGGGTCAGGTCCGGGTCGCCCTGCGCGCCATCGCGACAAACTTCCGCGACGTCATGATCACGCTGGGCATGTTCACCCACGACGCCCTGCTTGGCGGCGAGGGCGCCGGCGTGGTGGTCGAAGTCGGCCCGGGCGTCACCGAGTTCGCGGTCGGCGATTCGGTATACGGCTTCTTTCCCGACGGCAGCGGCACGCTGGTCCCTGGCGACGTTCGCCTGCTGCTGCCGATGCCCGCCGACTGGTCCTATACCGAAGCCGCCGGTATCTCAGCGGTTTTCACCACCGCATACATGGCGTTCATCCACCTGGCCGACGTCAAGCCGGGACAGCGGGTGCTGGTGCACGCCGCCGCCGGCGGGGTCGGAATGGCCGCGGTCCAGCTGGCACGGCATCTCGGCCTTGAGGTGTTCGGGACCGCGAGCCGCGGCAAGTGGGACACGTTGCGGGCCATGGGCTTCGACGACGACCACATCGGGGACTCACGCACTTTGGACTTCGAGGACAAGTTCCGGTCGGTGACCGGCGGCCGCGGCATGGATGTGGTGCTGGACTCGCTGGCCGGTGAATTCGTCGATGCCTCACTGCGGCTGGTCGCGCCCGGCGGGATTTTCCTGGAGATGGGCAAGACCGACATCCGGGACCCGGGCACGGTGGCCCAGGAATACCCCGGCGTGCGCTACCGCGCCTTCGACCTCTTCGAGCCCGGCCGTCCCCGGATGCATCAGTGGATGCTCGAACTCGCCGGGCTTTTCGACGCCGGAGTGCTGAAGCCGTTGCCGGCGACGACATTTGACGTGCGACGCGCACGCAGCGCGCTGCGCTACCTGAGCCAGGCCCGTCATGTCGGCAAGGTCGTCATGACCATGCCGGGTGCGCTGGGGGCCGGCGCCGTGTTGATCACCGGCGGCACCGGCATGGCGGGCTCGACGTTGGCCCGCCACCTCGTCGCGCAGCACGGGGTTCGCGACCTGGTGCTGCTGAGTCGCAGCGGTCCCGGGGCGCCGGGATCCGCCGAATTGGTCGCGGAATTGGAGGCGGCCGGAGCGCAGGTGCGGGTGGTCGCGTGCGACGCGGCCGACCGCGACGCGCTGGCGAGGGCGATCGCCGACATCTCCGAGCAACGGCCGCTGTCGGGCGTGATTCACGCGGCCGGCGTGCTTGACGACGCGGTGGTGACATCCCTGACGCCCGAGCGCGTCGACACAGTGCTGCGGGCCAAGGTCGACGCGGCATGGAACCTGCACGAGTTGACCCGCGATCTGAATCTGTCGGCGTTCGTGATGTTTTCGTCGATGGCGGGGCTGGTCGGGTCGTCGGGCCAGGCCAACTACGGGGCCGCCAACTCGTTCCTCGATGCGCTGGCGGCCCATCGGCGGGCGCACGGGCTGCCGGCGATCTCGCTGGCGTGGGGGCTGTGGGATCAGGCCAGCGCCATGACGGGCGGGTTGGACGCCGCCGACCTCGCTCGGCTCGGCCGGGACGGGATCCTCGCGTTGTCCTCTGCCGAGGCGATGGAACTGTTCGACACCGCGCTGGTTGTCGACGAGCCGTTCATCGCGCCCGCCCGCATCGATCTCGGCGCCCTGCGCGCCCATGCGGTCGCGGTGCCGCCGATGTTCGGCGACCTCGTCAAAGCGCCGACCCGGCGCCGGGTCGCCGATTCGCTGGCCGCCGCGAAATCGAAATCGGCGCTCGCGCATCGCCTGGACGGGCTGCCCGAAGCTGAGCAGCACG
>NZ_MBEM01000086.1:0-597 GCF_001954045.1 Mycobacterium sp. SP-6446
CAACGAATTCGCGACAAGCGCCGGCGACGACTTACCGACCGTCAGCGCGTCTGATCGAGTGATCGCCGCCATCCTGGGCACGCGTGAGGGCGCCGCCGATGCCGGCCTCGAGCTGTCGTCTATCGGGGTCACGTGGACGGATCAACTCGAAGCGGCCGCCCTGCGCGACGCGCTGACCGCCCACAAGCTCGAGAACGTGATGCTGGTCTCGACGTTTCTCGCCGCGACGGCGCTCGGTCAATTCGTCGGCGGCGCAATGGGTTACGAGCGCACGGCGGTGCTTTTCGTCGAGCCCGATGCCGCCACGCTGGCCGTCGTCGAGACCTCCGACGGTTCCATCGTCGACCTCTATCGAGAACAGATCTACGCGGAGTCCTACGCCGAGGCCACCGCACAACTCACCAAGATGATCTCGGGGCTGGACGGGCTGGAATGGGGGCCGGGCGGCCTCTTCTTGATTGGTTCGGGTGTCGACATCGCCCCGATTAAGCCGACGCTGGAATGGGCGACCTCGCTCGTAGTGAGCGCGCCCGAAGAACCGGAGACGGCCCTGGCCCGCGGGGCGGCCCTCGCGTCCGCGAACGCGTCGTTGTTCGC
>NZ_MBEM01000087.1:0-616 GCF_001954045.1 Mycobacterium sp. SP-6446
CCGCCGATCCCGACGATCGCGAAGCCACTGGTGTCGGTGATCCCGATCTCGGCGGCCTTGTCGGTCAGCCAGGACTCGTGCAGATCCAGCCATGCGTGCCGCAGCTCGGCCGCATGCAGTCCAACACCATCGGAGAGCAGCTTGCGCCGCGCCTCGGCCAAATCGCCTGCCTCGCAGGCGTTTTCTGCTACGTTCCCGGACGGATCGGGTGGGTCCGGATTCATACCCTCCCGGCCCGTCCGGGTCGGATCAGCAATGTGCGGCTGGCGTCACAGCGCATCGGTTCCGCGTTCACCCGTGCGGACCCGCACTATGGTTTCCACGGGACTCACCCAGACCTTGCCGTCACCGATCTTGCCGGTGCGCGCCGAGCGAACGATGCTGTCCACGACCTTGTCGACGATCGAGTCGTCGACAACGACCTCGATCCGCACCTTCGGCACGAAGTCGACCGAGTATTCCGCGCCCCGGTAGACCTCCGTGTGGCCCTTCTGCCGTCCGTAGCCCTGAACTTCGCTGACCGTCATCCCCAGGACGCCCGCCTCCTCGAGGGTGGTCTTGACGTCATCGAGGGTGAACGGCTTTACGATCGCGGTGATCAGCTTCATGCGTGCTC
>NZ_MBEM01000088.1:0-821 GCF_001954045.1 Mycobacterium sp. SP-6446
AGGCTTTCATGACGGCCCACCACATCGGCCAGCGCCGCAGCCAACGCATCAACATCGAGCGGCCCGCTTAGCCGCAATGCAGCCGCGACATTGTAAACCGGCGAGGGCCCCTGCAACTGGTCGATAAACCACAACCGCTGCTGGGCAAACGACAACGGAACCACCGCCGGGCGCTCAACTGCCACCACGGGATCCAGCCGACCAGCGCCCTCAGCGATACGCGGCGCCAACCTGGCAACCGTGGGCGCATCGAACACGACACGCACCCCAACGTCGGCATCCAATGCGGTGTTGATCGCCGCCACCAGGCGCATCGCTGAGAGTGAGTCGCCGCCGAGGTCGAAGAAGGAGTCGTCGATGCCGACGCGGTCGTGTCCGAGTATTCGGGCGTAGATGCCGGCCAGGATTTCTTCGGTGGGGGTGCTCGGGGCCCGATACCCGCCGATGGTGTAGTCCGGGGCGGGGAGGGCGCGGGCGTCGACTTTGCCGTTGACCGTCAGCGGCAACGCGTCGAGCACCATGATCTGGGCCGGGACCATGTAGGCCGGTAGCCGTTGGGCGAGTTGGTCGCGGATGGTGGCCGGGTTGGCTGTTCCGGTGATGTAGCCGATGAGGCGTTTGTCGCCGGGACGGTCTTCGCGGGCGATGACCGCGGCTTGTTGGACCCCGTCGAGTTGGGTTAGGGCGGCCCGGATTTCGCCGCATTCGATGCGATAGCCGCGGATTTTGACCTGCTCATCAGCCCGGCCCACGTAGTCGAGTTGGCCATCGGCACGCCAGCGCACCAGATCCCCGGTGCGATACATCCGCGTTCCCGGCGC
>NZ_MBEM01000089.1:0-2900 GCF_001954045.1 Mycobacterium sp. SP-6446
CTGCTCGGCGGCCTTGAGGCGGTTGGGCTCGACGTCGGTTGCCCGCATGGACTCCGAGACGTCGATCACCAGCATGACGACGGCGCGGTTGAGCGGGATCCGGACATTGGACGTCGGCCCGGCCATCGCCGTGGTGAGCAACACCAGTGATGTGGCAAGCAGGATCGTTGGCAGGTGCCGCCACCGGCCGGGGTGACGCGGCGCGACGCGCTCCAGCACGTCCATGTTGGCGAATCGCAGCACCCGCCGGCGGCGGGCGAATTGCTGGACGACATAGATCCCTATCACCAACAGCACGGCCAGCAGGAACAGGAAGAACCAGGCGTGCTGGAAGCCCGTCAGCGATACCGGGCCCAACAGCGGCAACTTCATGTTCAGCCACAGTATTCGTCAAACGCTGACGGTGCACAATCGCGGCGTCCGGCAGGCGGTCGCCGGTCGTCTACGGCGCCTGATCGAAAGTCCTGCCCCGCTTCGCTAGGAACAACAGTCTGGGTCCAACGCGGCACACAACGCTTGCATCGCGTCCGGACGGACCCGATGAAACACGTTCATCCCGCGCCGATCCGAGGCTATGAGTCCCGCCTTACGGAGCTGACTCAGGTGATGGCTGACCGTGGACTCGCTAAGTCCCAACGCGACCGCGAGCTCCCCCGAGATCTCCTCTCCTGCGGGGGAACTGAACAGATACGACACAATCTTGACCCGCACCGGATCTGCCAGGGCCTTGAGACGCAACGCGACCTGCAACGCGTCCTCATCGCTCATTGGACCTGAGGCCACCGGGGCGCAACAGACCGGCGCACTCGTGTCGATCACCGGCAACGCTTTGGGCATCACCCCATACTGCCACAAAGTTTGACATATATCGAAAAGGTGGCAGGCTGGGCCACGGCACTAGTTCGATATATGTCTCAGAAGTCGGAGGTTCCTGACATGTCCCGCGTTCAATTGGCCCTCAATGTCGATGACCTGGATGAGGCAATCACGTTCTACTCCAAGCTGTTTAACACCGAGCCAGCCAAACGCAAGCCCGGCTACGCCAACTTTGCCGTGGCTGAACCAGCGCTCAAGCTGGTCCTGATCGAAAACCCCGGCAAGGGCGGCTCGCTCAACCACCTCGGCGTCGAGGTCGAATCAAGCGAGACGGTGCGTGCAGAGATCGCCCGGCTGGGCGGAGCCGGTCTGTTCACCGAGGAGGAGATGAACACCACCTGTTGTTTTGCCACCCAAGACAAAGTGTGGGTCACCGGGCCAGACGGTGAGAAATGGGAGGTCTACACCAAGCTGGCCGACGCCGAGACATTCGGCCCCGCTGCCGCAGAAGCCGACGCCTGCGCGTGCAACTGCGGCACGGCGTGAGCGATGCGGGATGATGGGAGTGATCGCTTCACCTCACGCTGAGGCAGAAGATGACGGAACTAATAGATCGCGCAGCTATCGCCGCCGACCTCGACCGAGCACGCATCGATTTCCAGCGCCTCATCGAGATGACCGATGACGATGACTGGACCAAACCGACCAGAGACACTAGGTGGAACAACGAAGAACTGTTGTTTCATATGGTGTTCGGATACATGGTTGTGCAACGCCTCCTGTTGCTGGTGCGCTTGTTCGACCGGCTCCCCGACGCTGTTAGTCGCGGCTATGCGCGATTGCTCAATGCCGTCACACCGGCATTCGATGGGGTCAACTTCTACGGATCGCGTTTCGCTGCTCGCTTCTACAACCGAAAGCGTATGGCCGCCAAGCTGGACCGCGTGATCGACTCGCTGCAACGCTCGCTTCGTCGAGCACCCGAGGACGCCTTCAGGCGCGGCATGCACTATCCGAAGGACTGGGATCCTTACTTCCGCGACTACATGACGCTGGAAGATCTCTACCGCTACCCCGGTCAGCACTATGACCATCATCGGCAACAGCTAACGCTGACAAAGCTGGCCTGAAAGTCCGGCGATGAGTTTCGCCGCGGTTTGCGGTCTGTATCCCCAACAGGTCGTCAACCGCACTCGAGGAGATCATCATGACCGCCACCTACACCTTCGACGTCTTTTCCAGCCTCGACGGCTTCGGCGGCGTCAGCGGCGGCGACTGGGGCGGCTACTGGGGCAAGCAGGGACCCGAACTGCTCGACCGCCGCCTCGCCCTGTACGAGGAGAAGCAGCGAATGGTCATGGGCGCCAACACATATCGGCTATTCGCGCAAATGCTGGCCGAGAGCACCGAGGAGTCCGAGGTGCACGACCCGTGGGTCACCCGGATGAGGTACCTGCCGGCGACGGTGGTGTCGACCTCCCTGGACGGGCCCCTCGACTGGCCTGACGCGACCGTCGTGCGCGGCGACGCCGTCGACGTCGTGGCCCGGCTCAAGGAGGAATCAGAGGTGCCGTTGCGCTCGCACGGCAGCCTGTCGATGAACCGAGCGTTGATGGCCGCCGGCTTGGTCGACCGTGTCCAGGTGACGCTGTTCCCGGTGATCACCGGTCAGACCGGCGACGGCCCGATCTTCCAGGGTGCGGCCGACTTCGACCTCGAGCTGATCGAGAGCCGAACGCTCGACCGCAACATCCAAGAACTCATCTACCGGCCCACCCTGCACGTCTCAGTGCGCTAGGGCCCGACGACATGGAGACGAGATAGCCGCTCTCCGGCATAGCCGTTCTGAGGCGGCTCGCGATCGGCCCAAGAATTTTCTGAGATACACGCGCGCTTGTCCCCGCCGCGCAGCTAGGTAACGGCGAACACATGATTCCTAGTGCAGCGCTGCAACGAAAGTCTCTACGCGCCAATATATTTCAGGTTCGCTGTGATGCGGGAACCAGTCTAGTTGTTTGTGGGTGGTGGTTGGGGTTGGAAGGGGTCGTACCACCACCAGTCGGCGCGTTCGCCGAGAGGCCCGG
>NZ_MBEM01000090.1:0-21196 GCF_001954045.1 Mycobacterium sp. SP-6446
GCCCCCGCCGCCGTCGTCGAGGCGCTGGCGGCCGGCGCGCCGGTGGAGCCCGACGTCACGGCCACCTGCTGCGGTTGCGGCGAGCCGCCGAGGAGCGCGATGCCGAGCACCGTGCCCGCACCGATCACACCGATCAGGCCCGCGGCGACCATCGTCTTGTTAATCGACTTCGGCTTGGCCGGGGCGATCGGGTCGGGCGAAGCGTCTTCGCGGTACGCAAGATCTCCCGACGAATCGGTCGGGTCGCCTAGGGGGCTGGACGCCCAGGCGAACGCCGAGGTCGGCTCCTCGCCCAGCGGCGCCAGGGCGGTCCGATCCAGGTCGTGCGAGGTGTTCATCGAGTGCTCCTTGGGTGCGGTCGCGGCCCGGGCTGGGTCGCTGTCATAGGTAGGAGGACCTATCGGGGGTGAGTCGGACACTTTTCTGACGGCTTTTTCGCCGAGCGGGTCGCGGCGGGCATGGATAGGCTGACGCGCGCCCCTTGTGAGGCGTTCGCGAAGTTCTTGCGAGTTTCTTGCGGTCGCTCGGATGCGACTTCGCGGGCGCTGCGGTGTGCGACGGCAGCTGTGCTAGCCGGCCAGGGTGAGCCAGATCAGCACCGCGTTGAGCACGCTCACCATTACCGCGACCGCCCAGCCGATGACCGTCGTGACGGGATGGTTGGCGTCGCTCCCCATCAAGTCGCGATTGCTGGTCAACCTGACCAGCGGCAGCACCGCGAACGGGATGCCGAAGGACAGCACCACCTGCGACAACACCAGCGCGCGGGTCGGGTCGAAACCGAGCGCCAGGATGGCCACCGCGGGGCACAGTGTGACCAGCCGGCGGACCAGCATGGGCACCGACCGGTGCAGCAGGCCCTGCATGATCATCGCGCCGGCATAGGCGCCCACCGACGACGACGCCAGGCCCGACGCGAGCAGCCCGATCGCGAACAGGACCGCGATCGTCGCGCCCAACGTGTCATGAATCGCGACGTACGCGCCGTCGATCGAGCCGGTGCCCTCGCGGCCCTGCAAATTGATCGCGGCGACCAGCAGCATCGCCGCGTTGACCGCGCCGGCAACCGCCATCGCCAGGACGACATCAAACCGCGTGACGCGGAGCAGCCAACGCCGGTCGTGGCCGGGCTCGGGGTGTCCGTGTCGATCCAGGACGAGGCCCGAATGAAGGTAGACCGCATGCGGCATCACGGTGGCGCCGAGGATGGCGGCGGCCAGCAACACGCTTTCGGTGCCGCGGAAGCGCGGGACCAATCCGCCGAGCACGGCCCCGGGCGGTGGCGTCGCGACGAAGAAGCTGGCCGCGAAGCCGACGGCGATGACGAGCAGCAGGCCGGTGATGACGCGCTCGAAGAGGAGCTGGCCGCGACGGTCCCTGATCGTCAGCAGCAGCAGCGAGATCGCCCCGGTGATGATCCCGCCGACCGGCAGCGGCAACCCGAATAGGATGCGCAAGGCGATTGCCCCGCCGATTACCTCGGCGACATCGGTTGCCATCGCTACGATTTCGGCTTGCGCCCAGAACGTCAGCCGTTGGGGGCGGCTCATGCGCTTGCCGATCGCCGAGGGCAGCGAGCGTCCCATCACCAGCCCGAGCTTCGCCGACAAGTACTGGACGAGGCCCGCCACCACGTTGGCCCCGACGATGACCCACAGCAGCAGGTAGCCGAACTGGGTGCCGGAGCTGACGTTGGCCGCGACGTTCCCGGGATCGACGTAGGCGATCGCGGCGACGAACGCAGGTCCGAGCAGATACCAGCTCCGCTTGAGCGAGGCCTGGGTGCCCTGCGCCAAGGTGTCGACCCTCGATTCGGAGTTATCGAATAAAAAAGTTAGGTTAATCGAACTGTTCGTGGCGCGCGGTGAGCGGGTCCAGCCGCAACCTGGTCGGTTATGACGCGCCGATGCTGCCGCCCCCGTCGACGTGAATGATCTGTCCCGTCATGTAGCCGGCGTCCTCGTGCAGCAACATCGTGATGACGTGCGCGATCTCCGCGGGCTTCCCCACGCGACCCAGCGGAATCGACGCGAGGAAACGGCCTTCCCGTTCGGATCCGGCGGGGGTGCGTTCCCGGAACATCTCGGTCTCGATCGGCCCCGGCGATACCGCGTTCACGGTGATGCCGGTCGAGGCGAGCTCCTTGGCCCAGATGCGGGTGCATGTTTCCAGTGCGGCCTTGGCGGCGGCGTATGGGGTCCGCTCGGCGACGCCGAGCGTCGTAAGGCTGGTGACGTTGACGATGCGGCCCCATCCCGCCTCCGCCATGCCGGGCAGCGCCGCCTGCACCACCTGTACGGCGGTGCGGACGTTCATGTCGTAAGTGGTGAAGAGGTCGTCCAGGTCGATGGACCCGATGCGCCCGAACCGGGCCAGGCCGACATTGTTGACCACGGCGTCGACCCTGCCCTCGGCGACGATCTTGTTGAGGACCGCCCCTGTCGCGGCGCGGTCGCCGAGGTCAGCGGCGTGGAATTGCCCGGGAAAGTCCGACGGCGCAGTGCGCGCGAGTCCGATTGGCTCGTGGCCGTCGGCGGCGAGGCGGTCTGCGACCGCGCGGCCGATACCCTTCGACGCCCCGGTGATCAGAATCCGGCGTTTCGGCATCGCTCTACCCCTTCCGCGACAGCGCTCGTGACTGGGGCAACGCCGAAACGGCGCGGGTTCATGCCGTGTTGTCGATCACCCTGGAACGTACAACCCCTTGCCGGTGACCAGGGGCAGGTCGAGGGTCGTCACGATGCCGGGCGGCGCGGCCACCACCGCGGGAATCGCGTTGACGACCCGCATCGCGGTGGCGACCAGCCCGGCGTGGTTGTGATCGCCGAGGCGGCTGCTCAGGCAGATGTCCATGGCGTACGACGGTTCGCCGGTTATCTCTATGCGGTAGGAACCGCCGGGCTGGGCGGGCTGCGGCCAGTCGGGGCACAAGTCCTCACGTAACCGGGTCACGTGCTCCAGCACGACGACGGGGTCGCCGTTGACCATGCCGAACACCTCGAAGCGCAGCGCCGCGGCGGTGCCCTTCGGGATGTGCCCCGATGCGATGTCGAAATCCTCGGGCGCGGGCTCGCGGACGTACTCCTCGGCGACCGAGTCGAGCGTGATGCCCAGCCCCGCAGCCAGTTGCCGCACCACCGATCCCCAGGCCAGGCTCAGCACGCCGGTCTGCAGCAGCATGGGGATCTCGTCGAGGGGCTTCCCGAAGCCCATGACGTCGAACATGACGACGGCGCTGTCGTAGGTGGCGTAGTCGACGATCTCCATGCAGCGGATCTGCTGGATGTTCTGGCAGGTGCCGGCCAGGGCCAGCGGCAACAAGTCGTTGGCGAAACCGGGATCGATGCCGTTGACGAAAAGGCTCGAATTGCCCTCGCGCGCAGCGTCTTCCAGCGGCGCGGTGAGCTCTTCCGGAATCACTTGCCAGGGGTATTGAAGGAACACCGGACCGCTTCCGACGATGTTGACTCCCGCCGCCAGGACCCGTCGGTAGTCCTCGAGCGCCTCGGGCAGGCGGTTGTCGGCCATTGCGTTGTAGACGGCGCATTGCGGTCCGGTGGCCAGCACCGCGTCCAGATCGGTGCTGGCCAGCACGCCAGTCGAATCCTCAAGCCCGGCAAGCTCTGCCGCGTCCTTGCCGGCCTTGGCCTCCGAGGACACCCAGACGCCGGTGAGCTCGAACGCCGGGTTGGTGATGAGCGCTTTGAGCGCGTGGACACCGACATTGCCGGTGCCCAACTGAACGACGGGTATGGCCATGACGGGCTCCTTTGGGTTCTTCAGCTCACAGGTCGGGGACGGGGATGTCGAGATTGGGGAAGGTGAGGCCGCCGTCGACCTCCAGCGTCTTGCCGGTCAGGAACTCACCGGCCGGCGACGCCAAATACACTGCGGCAGCGGCGATGTCGACGGGGTCGCCGAGGCGGCGCATGGGTGTCACCTTCTCCATCGGTTCGCGCAGCTCGTCGTTGGAGGCCACCACGTCGAGCGCGGAGGTCAGGATCGAGCCGGGAGCGATGGCGTTGACGCGGATGCGCGGACACAAGTCCAGCGCGGCCAGCCGGGTGTAGTGCGACAGCGCCGCCTTGGCGGTGCCGTAGGCGGCGAAGCCACGTCCGGCCAGCCGGCCCATGGTCGAGGTGATGTTGATGATGCTGCCGCCCCCGGAGTGCTCGAGCATCAACGGCACCGCCGCGACCGTCAGAGCGTGCGCGGTGGCGACGTTGAACGTGAATGCGTCCTTGAGGTCCTTGGTCGGGGTGGTCAGCAACGTGTTGGGCATCGTCCCGCCGACATTGTTGACGACGATGTCGAGTTTCCCGAACGCCTCGACGGCCTCACCGGCCAGCTGCGCGGTCGCCTCGGGATGGGCCAGATCGGCGGCCACGGTGTGCGCCCGCCGACCGGTGGCGCGGACCTGTTCTGCGACGGCATCTAGTTGAGATTGCGTTCGCGAGGCGATGAGGACATCGGCGCCGGCTTCGGCAAAAGCCAGGGCCATGGCCGCGCCGAGGCCACGGCCGCCACCAGTGATGACGGCGACTTTGTCATCGAGACGGAACCTGTCAAGGATCATTGCGGCCTCTCTTTTTGAGTTATCGGATGAGACGGTAGCAAGCCGCGCCGTCTCGGATAGCGGCATTTCTGAAACAGGTTCTAGTTTGACATACGGGCGCTGTGGGTGTGACGGCGGCCACGTTGACCGTTGGGCGGCCGACGCCGGCTGGCTGAAATTCCCGTTACCGGCGGTGCCAACGATGACGGCTAGCAAATTCGCCGAACGTTAACCTTGTTACTGTTAGCTTCATGGCTGCGAGGAAGACAGCAGGTCGGCTGCCCGCGGCTCAGAGGGGCGGCGATCGACACAACCGTTACTCTTCTGAAGGAACTGAATTGAAGCCCAATCGATTTGGCGCTGCGCTGAGCATTCTGACCGTCGGCGCGCTGACGTTGTCGGCGTGCGGCAGTGACAACAACGCCACCGGCGGAAGCTCTACAAGCGGCACGTCATCGGCGAATGTGGCCTGCGGCGGGAAGAAGACGCTGAAGGCCAGCGGGTCGACGGCCCAGGCCAATGCGATGACCCGCTTCGTCAACGCATTCGAACAGACCTGCCCGGGTCAGACGCTGAACTACACGGCCAATGGTTCGGGCGCGGGGATCAGCGAATTCAACGGCAATCAAACCGATTTCGGTGGGTCGGACTCACCGCTGGCGCCGGGCGAATACGCCGCCGCGCAGCAGCGCTGCGGCTCGCCGGCGTGGAACCTGCCGGTGGTGTTCGGCCCGATCGCCATCACCTACAACGTCAAGGGCCTGGCTTCGCTGAGCCTGGACGGGCCGACGGCAGCGAGGATCTTCAACGGCGCCATCACCAGCTGGAACGATCCCGCGATTGCCGGTCTGAACGCCGGCGTCAACCTGCCCGCCGAGCCGATTCACGTCGTGTTCCGCAACGACCAGTCCGGGACCACCGACAACTTCCAGAAGTACCTCGATGCCGCGTCCAACGGCGTGTGGGGCAAGGGCGCCGGAAAGACGTTCAACGGCGGTATCGGCGAGGGCGCCAAGGGCAACGACGGCACCTCCGCGGCAATCAAGGCCACCGAAGGGTCGATCACCTACAACGAATGGTCCTTCGCCACGGCGCAAAAACTGAACATGGCGAAGATCGTCACGTCGGCGGGTCCGGATGCGGTAGCCATCAGCACCGACTCGGTCGGCAAGACGATCGCCGGGGCCACGATCAAAGGTCAGGGCAACGACTTGGTGCTCGACACGCTCTCGTTCTACAAGCCGACGCAGCCCGGCTCCTATCCGATCGTGCTGGCGACCTATGAGATTGTCTGCTCCAAGTATCCCGACCCCCAGGTCGGTACGGCCGTGAAGGCGTTCCTGCAGAGCACCATCGGCGGCGGACAGAATGGCTTGGGGGACAACGGATATATTCCGATCCCGGACGCGTTCAAGTCGAGGCTGTCGGCTTCGGTCAACGCCCTCGCGTGATCGGGGATTGATGGCCCGAGAAACACTTGCCACGCCCCTGGGGGCGAAACCTGCGCTGGCGGCGATCGATCCGCGGAAGGCGCGGCGCGGCGACCGGCTGTTCCAGTCCGTCGCCGCCGCCGCGGGCTCGACGATCGTCGCCGCGATCGCGCTGATCGCGATATTCCTGTTGATTCGTGCCATTCCCTCGCTGCGCGCCAACCACGCGAACTTCTTCACCAGCGCAACCTTCGACACCGTCCACGCGCAGCACCTGGCGTTCGGTATCCGCGACTTGTTGATGGTCACGGTGCTCAGTTCGGTCTTCGCTCTGGTCTTGGCGGTGCCCATCGCCGTCGGGATCGCGGTGTTTCTCACCCAATACGCGCCGAAACGGTTGTCGCGTCCGTTCGGGGCGATCGTCGACCTGTTGGCCGCGGTGCCGTCGATCATCTTCGGGTTATGGGGCATCTTCGTGCTGGCGCCCAAGCTTGAGCCCGTCGCGGCCTATCTCAATCGCAACCTGGGCTGGTTGTTCTTGTTCAAGCACGGCAACGTTTCCCTGGCCGGCGGCGGCACCATTTTCACGGCCGGCATCGTGCTCTCGGTGATGATCCTGCCGATCGTCAGCTCGGTATCGCGCGAGGTGTTCCGGCAGACGCCACGGATCCAGATCGAGGCGGCGCAGGCGCTCGGGGCGACCAAGTGGGAGGTGGTGCGGATGACCGTGCTGCCGTTCGGGCGTAGCGGTGTCATCGCGGCGTCGATGCTGGGCCTGGGTCGTGCGCTGGGCGAAACCGTGGCGGTGCTGATCATCTTGCGCTCGGCCGCGCGGCCGGGAAACTGGTCGCTGTTCGACGGTGGTTACACGTTCGCTTCCAAGATCGCCTCGGCCGCATCCGAATTCAGCGAGCCGCTGCCAACCGGTGCCTACATCGCGGCGGGATTCGCGCTGTTCATCCTGACGTTCGTGGTCAACGCGGCGGCCCGCGCGATCGCCGGCGGGAAGGTCAACGCATGACCGTGGAGACCCTCAACCGGCCGGTGAAGGCCGTGGTGTTTCGCCCGCTCAGCGCCAAACGGCGACTCAAAAACTATGCCGCGACAACGTTCTTCCTCGCTTCGTTCGCCATCGCTCTGGTGCCGCTGGTGTGGCTGCTGTCGGTGGTGATCGCGCGGGGCTGGTACGCGGTAACACGGTCGGGCTGGTGGACCCACTCCCTGCACGGCGTGCAGCCGGAGCAATTCGCCGGAGGCGTCTACCACGCGCTGTATGGGACGCTGGCGCAGGCCGGGGTGGCGGCCGTGCTTGCCGTGCCGCTCGGCTTGATGACCGCCGTGTTCCTCGTGGAATACAGTTCCGGCTGGTTAGCGCGGGTGACCACATTCATGGTCGACGTGCTGGCCGGCGTTCCCTCGATCGTGGCGGCGCTGTTCATTTTCAGCCTGTGGATCGCGACCCTGGGATTCCCGCAGAGCGCGTTCGCCGTGTCGTTGGCGTTGGTGTTGCTGATGTTGCCGGTTGTGGTGCGTTCCACCGAGGAAATGCTGCGGCTGGTGCCTGACGAGCTGCGAGAAGCCAGCTATGCGTTGGGTGTCCCCAAGTGGAAAACCATTGTGCGGATTGTCTTTCCGATCGCGATGCCGGGAATTTTGTCCGGCGTCTTGCTCGCCGTCGCGCGGGTCATCGGCGAAACCGCGCCGGTGCTGGTCCTGGTCGGATACAGCCGCTCCATCAACGTGGACATCTTCAACGGCAACATGGCATCGCTACCGCTGTTGATCTACACCGAACTCACCAACCCGCAGCATTCGGGTTACCTGCGAATCTGGGGCGCGGCGTTGACGCTCATCGTCATCGTGGCGGTTATCAATATCCTGGCCGCGGCGTTCCGCTTCGTCGCAACTCGGCGGCGCTGAGGGTTCAGGACTTCGACGCCGCCTTTGAGGGAGCCTTCTTGGCGGTTGTCTTCTTCGCCGTCGTCTTCTTCGCCGGTGCTTTCTTCGCGGTCGTCTTCTTCGCAGACCCCTTCTTGGCGGGCGCCTTCTTGGCCGGCCCCTGGCCGTCGCCGGAGCGCGCCTTCACGCTGGCCTCCAGCTTGGCGAGCAGGTCGGAGACGTCTTCGGCCTCGTCCAGGTCCTTGGGCTGCTGCTCCTCCGTGGTAAACGCTTCGCCGCCTTCGAGTTTCGCCTGGACCAGTTCATGCAGCTGTTCCTGGTAGTCGTCGTGGTAGCGGTCCGGGTTGAACTCCTCGGCCATCGACTCCACCACCTGCCCCGCCATCTTGAGCTCCGCTGGCTTGACGTCGACCTTCTTGTCCAGCACCGGGAAGTCGGGATCCCGGATCTCGTCGGGCCACAGCAATGTGTGAATCACCATCACATCGCGCTTGCCGAAGTCCTTGACGCGCAACGCCGCCAGACGGGTCTTGTTGCGCAGCGTGAAGTGAACGATCGCCATCCGATCGGTCTCGGCGAGTGTCTTCGCCAGCAGCACATAGGATTTGGACGACTTCGAATCCGGCTCCAGGAAGTAGCTGCGGTCGAACAGCATCGGATCGACATCGCTGGCCGGGACGAACTCCAGCACTTCGATTTCGCGGCTTCGTTCTTCGGGCAAGGTGGAGAGGTCCTCGTCGGTGATGACCACCATTTGGCCGTCGTCGGATTCAAATGCGCGCGCTATGTCACGGTATTCCACGACCTCGCCGTCCAGCTCGCACACTCGTTGATACCGGATGCGGCCGTTGTCCTTTGCGTGCACTTGATGGAACTTGATGTCGTGGTCCTCGGTGGCGCTGTACACCTTGACCGGAACGTTCACCAGCCCGAACGCGATCGAACCCTTCCAGATGGAACGCATGCAGTCAGTATGCCCATACCACCCGTAGCAAAACAGGGCGGCGGGCCCGCAGCGCGGGATTTCTAGCGGGAACGGCCAGGAGGGAAGGGGGATTGCGCCTGCAGGGCCGCCCTGTCGGGCAAATCGGCGCCGGCGCGCGCGACGGTCAGCGCCGCCGACAGGGTCGCCGCTTCCAGCGCGGCGGTGAGCGCGTCCAGCCCGATTCGGCCGAGCGCGGCGCGCCGGTCGGCGCCCAACAGGTTCAATTCCCAGAGGGTGTCGAGCAGCCCCACCATGAAGGCATCGCCGGCGCCAACGGTGTCGACCACCCGAACGGACCGGGCGACCGCTTGCGCCTGGCCTTGGGAACACAACGCCAGCGCACCTCGGTCGCCCATCGTCACCGCGACGATCGCGGGTCCGGCCGCCAGCCAGGTCCGGGCGGTCCATTCGGGCTCGTGCTCGGGATCGACCCAGCGCAGGTCGTCCTCACTGGCCTTGACGATGTCGCTGCGTTCGACCAGATGCACGATCCGTTCGCGCGCCAGGTCCCGGTCCACGATCAATGAAGGACGGACATTTGGGTCGAACGTGACCGTCGCCGACACGCGATAGGTGTCGAGCAGCGCCGCGACCGCCAAGCACCCCGGCTCGCGCACGGCGGCGATCGAGCCGGTGTGGACCAACAGCGGCGGCCCGACTTCGGGCGTTCCGGAAAGCTGCCATTCCAAATCGAACGTGTAGTCGGCCGACCCGTCGTCGGCGATCGTCGCCACCGAGGTCGGCGTCCGGGAAGCCGAGTCGCTTCCCGAAACAAGGTGTGCGCCTGAGGTTTCGACGTAATCAACGATGCGCCGGCCAGCTTCGTCGTCGCCGATGTGGGTCAGGAAATCGACGTCGCGCCCGAGCCTGGCCAAGCCGACGGCGACGTTGAGCGGGCTGCCGCCGACATGCTCGGCCCCACCGACGGTGTCGATCAACGCTTCGCCGATCACCAACCCACGAGTCATCGCACCAACGCCTGCAGCGTCGCTCGCGCCCCGTCGCGGTGCAACGAATCCAGGGCCCACCGGTATGCGGCCACGAACCGTGGCTCGCGCGACAAATCCGCGAAGAGAGAGGTGTTTTCGATGAACGCCGTCGGATGCTCCCGCTGCGACCGTGCCAGTGGGACCAGCGATTCGGCTAGTTGGTCGACAACCTCGATCGGCTCGCCACTTTCGTCGACCGCCTCGGCGTAGCGGGCCCAGCTTGCGACCGCCGCCGCCGCCAGCCGGATCGGCCCGTCGCTGCGCAGGTTGTCGCGGACCACCGGCAGCAGCCAGGTCGGGATGCGATCCGAGGAGTAGGCGCAAAGCCGCGCCACGGTGTCACGCAGTCCCGGGTTGGCGAAGCGCTCGATGAGCGCCCGGGTGTAGGCGCACAGATCGATGCCGGGCACCGGGCGCAGTGTCGGAATGGCTTCGGAATCAAAGTAGGCGAGCAGGAACTCGGCGAACAACGGGTCACGAGCCGCGTCGTGGACCATGCGGTAGCCGCACAGCCACGCGAAATAGCACAGGCACTGATGCCCGGCATTGAGCAGCCGCAGCTTCATCGACTCGTACGGTGCCACATCGTCGACGAGCAGGACACCCGCCTCGTCCAACGGCGGTCTGCCGTCGGCGAAGTCGTCCTCGAGGACCCAGGCGGCGAACTCCTCGGCCACCACCGGCCACCGGTCGGCGACGCCGTAGTCGCGTTCTACCGCGGCGATGATGTCGGGCGTCGTGACCGGCGTGATGCGGTCCACCATCGAGCACGGGAATCGAGTTGTCTCCGCGATCCAATCGGCCAGGCCCGGCCGCAGCAATTCGGCATGGGCGACGACGGCTCGGCGCGCGACGTCCCCGTTGGTTTCGACGTTGTCGCACGACACGATCGTCGGCGCGGCGACGCCGCGGTCACAGCGGCGCGCCAGGGCCTCGACGATCAGCCCGAAAACCGAATCGGGGTCCCTTGCCCGGTAGCCGCCCTCGGTGATGGTCATCGAGATGACCCGGGTCGTCGGCGCGGCCAGCAACTCGATCGTCGCCTGCGGGTCCTCGGGCGCATAGCGGTAGTCGACGATCGAGCCGATCACCCGCGCGTCGCGGCTGCCGTCGGGGTGCTCGAGGATCAGCGTGTACAGGCCATCCTGGGCGCGCAGCACGTCCCTCATCCGGCGGTCGTCCGGCAGCAGCCCGATTCCGCAGATGCCCCACTGCTGTGCCAGACCCTGCCGCAGCAAGCTATCGATGTACATCGCCTGATGCGCCCGGTGAAAGCCGCCGACGCCGACGTGCGCGATGCCGACCTGCACGCGGTCACGGTCATAGGACGGTGTCGGGATCGACAGTTGTCCCAGGGTGGCGCTGCTCAGCGAAACCACAATCTCGACGGTACCGACCCAAGCCGCCGAAGACGTACGTTGAAAACATGGGTGCGCAGGCGCGGGTCAAGCTGACCAATGCCGACAAGGTGCTATACCCCGCCACCGGAACCACGAAGGCCGACGTCTTCGACTACTACACCCGCATCACCGAGGTGATGCTGCCGCACATCGCCGGGCGCCCGGCGACCCGCAAGCGCTGGCCCAACGGCGTCGAGCAGGACTCGTTCTTCGAGAAACAGCTCGCGTCGTCGGCGCCCGACTGGTTGCCGCGCGCCAGCGTGACGCACCGGTCCGGAACGACGACGTATCCGATCATCGACAGCCCCGACGGGCTGGCGTGGATCGCGCAACAGGCGGCACTGGAGGTGCACGTGCCGCAGTGGCGGTTCGTCGCCGAGTGGACCCGAAGCAAGGCCGAAGAACTCAAGCCCGGCCCGGCGACACGACTGGTGTTCGACCTCGATCCTGGCGAGGGCGTGACGATGGCCCAACTGTGTGAAGTGGCGCATGCGGTGCGGGATCTGATCGCCGACATCGGGCTCACCACGTTCCCGCTCACCAGCGGCAGCAAGGGACTGCACCTCTACACGCCGCTGGCCGAGCCGGTCAGCAGCAGAGGCGCTTCGGTGCTGGCCAAACGCGTTGCGCAGCAACTGGAGAAGACGATGCCCAAGTTGGTCACGTCGACGATGACCAAGAGCCTGCGGGCCGGCAAAGTGTTCCTGGATTGGAGCCAGAACAACGGCGCGAAAACCACCATCGCGCCCTACTCGCTGCGCGGGCGCGAACATCCGACGGTCGCGGCGCCGCGCACGTGGCAGGAACTCGAGGACCCCTCCGTGGGCCAACTGCGCTACGACGAGGTGCTCGACCGCGTGGCCCGCGACGGCGACCTGCTGGAGGCCCTCGATGCCGACGCCCCCGTCAGTGACCGGCTGAGCAAATACCGCAGCATGCGGGACGCGTCGAAGACTCCCGAGCCGGTGCCGGCTGGGAAACCCGTTACCGGCCAGGGCAATTCGTTTGTCATTCAGGAGCATCACGCCCGCCGGCTGCACTACGACTTCCGGCTGGAGCGAGACGGCGTGCTGGTGTCGTGGGCGGTGCCGAAAAACCTGCCCGAGATACCGTCGGTCAACCACCTGGCGGTGCATACCGAGGATCATCCGCTGGAATACGGCTCATTCGAGGGCAATATCCCCAAAGGCGAGTACGGCGCCGGCAAGGTGGTGATCTGGGATGCCGGAACATATGAGGCCGAGAAGTTTCTCGACGACGAGGTCATCGTCAACCTGCACGGCAACCGGATCTCCGGGCGCTACGCGCTGATTCAAACCAACGGCGACCAGTGGCTGGCGCACCGGATGAAGGACCAGAAGGTCTTCGACTTCGACGCCATCACCCCGATGCTCGCCTCGGAGGGTTCGGTGGCCGCCCGCACGGCCGGCCAGTGGGCTTTCGAAGGCAAATGGGACGGCTACCGGCTCCTGGTGGAGGTCGACCACGGCGACTTGCGGATACGGTCCCGACGCGGCCGCGAAGTCACCAAGGAATATCCCGAATTACGTTCGCTTGCGGCCGATCTGGCCGATCATCACGTGGTGCTGGACGGCGAGGCCGTCATCCTGGACGAGGCCGGGGTGCCCAGCTTCCACGGGATGCAGAACCGGGGCCGCGGTTCCCGCGTCGAGTACTGGGCGTTCGACCTGCTCTACCTCGACGGCCGCTCGCTGCTGCGGGCGCGCTACCAAGACCGGCGAAAGCTGCTGGAAATCCTTGCCAGCACGGGCGATCTGATCGTTCCCGACCTCCTGCCCGGTGACGGCGCCCAGGCCCTCGAGCACTCACGCAAGCACGGGTGGGAGGGCGTGGTCGGGAAGAAACGTGACTCCACCTATCAGCCGGGCCGACGTTCGGCGTCTTGGATCAAGGACAAGAACTGGAACACCCAGGAAGTCGTCATCGGCGGCTGGAAGGCCGGGGAGGGCGGGCGCAGCAGCGGGATCGGCTCGCTGCTGATGGGTATCCCCGGTGACGGCGGTCTGCATTTCGCGGGCAAGGTCGGCACCGGCTTCACCGAACGCGACCTGGCGAACCTGAAGAAGACGTTGGCGCCGTTGCACACCGACGAATCGCCCTTCGACCCGCCGCTTCCCCGGAGCGAAGCGCGGGGAGTGACGTACGTCGAGCCGGTCCTGGTCGGCGAGGTGCGCTACAGCGAGTGGACACCGGATAACCGGCTGCGCCAATCGAGTTGGCGTGGGCTTCGGCCGGACAAGAAACCAGATGAGGTGGTGCGCGAATGAAATGGGTGACGTATCGGGGTGCCGACGGTGAGCGCACCGGGGTCCTTTCCGGCGACGCGATCCACGCGATGCCGCCTGGCGTGACGCTGCTGGAGCTGATCGGGCGCGGTGCCGACGGGCTGCGACAAGCCGGCGAAGACGTGCAGCGTTCACCAGCGGCCGTGGTGCAACTCGCCGCCGTGACCTTGGCGGCACCGATCCTGCGCCCACCCTCGATCCGCGACTCGCTGTGCTTTCTGGATCACATGCGCAACTGCCAGGCCGCGCTGGGCGCCGGCCGGGTCCTCGCCGACACCTGGTACCGCATCCCGGCGTTTTACTTCGCCTGCCCGGCAACGGTTTTGGGTCCCTACGACGACGCACCGAGCGCGCCCGGAAGTGCTTGGCAGGACTTCGAATTGGAGATCGCGGCGGTCATCGGCACCGGCGGCAAGGACATGACCGTCGAGCAGGCTGAACGGGCCATCATCGGCTACACCATCTTCAACGACTGGTCGGCAAGAGACCTGCAGCAGCTGGAGAGCCAACTGGCGATCGGGCAGGGCAAGGGCAAGGACAGCGGTGTCACGCTGGGCCCCTATCTTGTGACGCCCGACGAGCTCGAGGGATACCGCCGCGACGGCAAGCTCGATCTGCAGGTGAGTGCCCTGGTGAACGATACGGTGATCGGCTCCGGGTCCACCGCCCAAATGGATTGGAGCTTCGGTGAAGTCATTTCCTACGTGTCCCGCGGGGTGACGCTGCGTCCCGGTGACGTCATCGGCTCCGGCACGGTGCCCACCTGCACGCTGGTCGAACACCTCAACCCGGCGGCACTGGAATCCTTCCCGGGCTGGCTGCATGACGGCGACGTCGTGACCCTGAAGGTCCAGGGGCTGGGGGAGACCCGGCAAACCGTCCGTGCCAGCGCCGCGCCGCACCCGCTGCCCGCCCGGCCCAACCCCGACGCCAAACCCGCGGCGCCCCGGGTCAACCGGGCACCCGCGCGGGTGCCCTACACCCGCGGGCTGCACGAGGTCGCCGAACGCGTCTGGGCCTGGACCCTGCCCGACGGGGGCTACGGCTGGAGCAACGCCGGGCTGGTGGCCGGCGACGGCGCGTCACTGCTCGTCGACACCCTGTTCGACCTGGCACTGACCCGCGAAATGCTCCACGCGATGCGGCCCATCACCGATCGAGCGCCCATCTCCGACGCCTTGATCACGCATTCCAACGGCGACCACACGCACGGCAATCAGTTGCTCGACGAATCGGTGCGGATCATCGCCGCCCGGGGCACGGCCGATGAGATCGCACACGGGATGCCACCCGAGATGCTGGCCATGGCGCAGACCGCCAACCTGGGCCCGATTGCGACGCCGTACACGCGAGACCGCTTCGGGCACTTCGACTTCAGCGGCATCAAGTTGCGCAACGCCGACCAGACGTTCGAGGGCGACCTGACCATCGAGGTCGGCGGCCGCGAGGTCAATCTGCTGAACCTGGGTCCGGCTCACACCGCTGCGGATTCGGTGGTGCACGTGCCTGACGCCGGGGTGCTTTTCGGCGGCGATTTGCTGTTCATCGGCTGCACCCCGATCGTGTGGGCCGGCCCCATCGCCAACTGGATCAGGGCCTGCGACGTGATGATCGCGATGGACGCGCCCATCGTGGTGCCCGGCCACGGGCCGGTCACCGATCCCGATGGAATCCGCGCCGTCCGTGGCTATCTCGCGCACGTCGCCCAGCAGGCCGAGTCCGCTTATTGCAAGGGCATGTCGTGGTCCGAGGCCGCCGACACCATTGACCTCGGCGAGTACGCGACGTGGCTGGACGCCGAGCGCGTCGTCGTCAACGTCTATCAGCGCTACCGCGAACTCGACCCCGACACCCCGCAGCTGGAGGTCATGGCGCTGTTGGTGATGCAGGCCGAGTGGTTGGCCAAGCGCGGCTGAGGACTGCTGCGCCGCTAGGCCTTGACCGCCCGCATGAAGCTGAGCGTGGCCGCCGCGCCGTGCTCGGACTCCTCTAGTTTCGGCAGGCCGGCGGCGGCGAAGAGCTCGGCGAGGGTGGCTGTCGTCGCATCCCACCCGTCGGCGCGCAGGTGCGCGGCGACGTCGGTGTGCTCACCGGGATAGGTCAGGGCCGCGATGTCCATGTCGAGGCCCTGCCGTCGCCAGCCCTCGGTCGCGCGCCGCGAGTGCTCCTGCGCCTCCTCCGACGATCCGGCGACCTGCCCGTAGTCCGCGGCGAACCTGCTGCCCGTGGCGCTGAGCCCAATGATGTTGTCGAGCAGCCGAACTTCGGCCTCGGGCGGCAGGAAACCGATGAGCACCCCCTCGGCGAGCCACGCGGTGGGCGCGGCGGGGTCGTGGCCGGCCTGCCGCAGCGCCGCGGGCCAATCGTCCCGGAGATCGATGCCGACCGCGCGGTGCTCGGCGGTGGGAGCGGCGTTGAGCCGAGACAGCGTCGCCGCCTTGAACTCGATCACCTCCGGCTGATCGATCTCATACACCGTCGTCCCCGCCGGCCACGCGAGCCGATACGGCCGGGCATCCAAGCCGGACGCGACGATGACGACCTGGCGCACGCCCGCCTCGCCGGCGTCGGCGAAATAGTCGTCATAGAAGCGGGCACGAGCGGCGAACGTGTCGACCATCCTCGGGAACCCAACCCCGCCCTCGGCCTCGATGGCATCCATCTCGCCGGCCGCGATGCGGGTGAAGACATCGATACCGACCGCACGCACCAGCGGCTCGGCGAACGGGTCATCGATCACCGGGCGCGGGCGTTTGGTCGCGGCGGCCCGGGCGGCGGCGACCATGGTCGCGGTCGCTCCGACACTATTGGCCAAGTCCCACGTGTCGCCTTCTGTTCGTGCCATGGTTGCTCCTTCGACGCGACGGCGAAACCAGGGTAGGCCTCGCCGGTAAAGAACCATGTCGCATACGGTTTGGATATGTCAGCAGTAGAACTGGAAACGCTCGAGGACAATATCGCCTGCATCACCCTGAACCGGCCGGAACGCCTGAACGCCATCGACGGATCGCTCATCGACGGCGTGGACCATGCCCTGGATGTCCTCAGCGGCGGCGAATTTCGCGTCGCGATCCTTACCGGCGCCGGACGCGGATTCTGCGCCGGCGCCGATCTGAGCGGCACCGGCCAGGCATGGACCAAGCCCGCGAGCCCGTCGACCCCGCCGTTCAAGGTCAACTACGACTCACAGGTCCGGCTGGCCAATCTGTTCACGCGGCTCTACGAGCTCGACGTCCCGGTGATCGCGGCCGTGAACGGCGTGGCCGTCGGGGGTGGGCTGGCGTTCGCGTTGGTCAGCGATATCCGGGTCGCTTCCGAGCAGGCGAGATTCGGCTCGGTGTTCATCAAGGCCGGCTTCTCGTCGATGGACATGGGCACCAGCTACCTGCTGCCGAAAATCGTCGGCGCCGGAGTCGCGCGGGAGCTGATGCTCACCGGCCGCATCATCGACGCCGCCGAGGCGTATCGCATCAAACTGGTGCACGAAGTCGTGGGGCCGGACGACCTGATGCCCGCGGCGCTGAAGCTGGCCCGCTCGATCGCCGAGAACAACGCTTATGGCGTGTGGCAGACCAAGATTGGGCTCAACGCGGCGCTGGACGCACCCAGCTTGCGGCACGCCATCGAACTGGAGAATCGAACCCAGATCCTGTCCGGTTTCACCAACAATCCGCTCGAGGCCGCCAAAGCGCACATGGAAAAGCGGGCCCCGAAGTGGGATCCCCTGTGACGCTTGGCGGCGGCCCGCTTCGCCCGGCTTCGCCGCGCTCGCGACCGCCGCTGTGACGGCTAGACTTTCGCGATCACGTTCTCGGCGAACATCTCCAGGTTGCGGATCTTGGTGTCCAGCGGTTCGGTGTCCTTGCCCATGATGTAGGGGATGCGGAAGCCGACGATGACGTCGGTGACGCCCTTGTCCTCGAGCCGCTTGACCCCGTCCACGGTGAAGCCGTCGACCGAGATCACGTGAATCTCGAACGGCCCGGTCTTGCCCGCTTCTTCGCGGAACTTCTTGAGCTTGGCCAGTAGATGGTCGAGTTCCTCGGGGTCGCCGCCGCCGTGCATCCAGCCGTCCAGGCGTGCCGCGCGCCGCAGCGCCGCGTCGGCGTGCCCGCCGATCAGGATCGGGATTGGTTTGGTGGGCGCCGGCGTCATCTTGGTCTTGGGGATGTCGTAGAACTCGCCGTGGAATTCGAAGTACTCACCGGTGGTGAGGCCCTGGATGATTTCGATGCATTCGTCCATTCGCTTGCCGCGCTTGGCGAATGGGACTCCGAGCAACTCGTAGTCCTCGGGCCACGGGCTGGTGCCCACGCCGAAGCCCACCCGGTTGTCGGTCATCGCGGCCAGCGACCCGATTTGTTTGGCCACCAGCGCCGGCGGCCGGATAGGCAGCTTGAGGACGAAGAAGTTGAACCGCAGGGTCGACGTCACCGCGCCCAAGGCCGACGTCAACACAAAGGTCTCGATGAACTCCTTGCCATCCAGAAACTCGCGATTGCCGTCGGGTGTGTAGGGGTACTTGGAGTCGGATTCGAACGGGTACGCGATGCTGTCGGCGATCGTCATGGCGTGGTAGCCGGCTGCTTCGGCCGCCTTGGCCAGGGGGATGTAGTACCTAAAGTCCGTCATCGCCTCCGCGTAGGTAAACCGCACGTCATTCGCCTTCCGTGAGAGGACCGTCACACGACATTAGAACGTGTTCTAGTTCTACCCGCGCTCGGGTCCACGGACAAGGCGCGACGAGGTCGCCTAGAGCTGATTTTCGGGGCCGATGACCGCCCACACCGTCTTGCCGGTCGCGGTGGGCGTGCTGCCCCACGCGCGCGACAACGCGTCGACGATGGCCAGGCCCGACACGTCGATTCCCTGGTCCGGCGACGGCAGCCGCAGGGCCGGCGTGGTGCTGTCGTCGGACACCGCGATGGTTGCCGTCGCGCCGTCGGTTTCGATCCGCATCAGCGGGACGCTGCCGGTGTGTTCCAGCACGTTCTCGACGAACACGTTGACAACCACCAACGCGACCGGGATGAGCTTGGATTGTGACCACGCGGTGAGCCACTCCCGAACCAGCCGGCGCGATTCGCGCAGGCTGGTCAGGTTCGCTGGCAGCTCGGCATCGGCGCGCCGGAGCGGGAGACGGGTGAGCCGATCGAGCGCTTTCATTGCCGCTTTCTCGGTCGAGTACACCGGCATGAAGGACGCGAACCCGCTGCGGGTGACCGCCTCGCGGGTCGCGCGATGCGCGCACACCAGCACGACGGGGACCTCGGGCTGGGCCTCGAGCTGCCAGCGCGCGCCGATGAATGCCGACAGGGCCGATTCCTCGGGCACCCGAAGTGCGGTGATGTCGACGACGACGGCGGAAGGCTTGTCGAGCGTGGCCTTCGTAATGCTGTCGCGCAGCGGCGCGGAGTTGCCGGCGTCGAGTACTCCCTCGACGGTCAGCACCGCCACCGACTTTTCCGCCCGCGCCGCAACCGTCAGCGAGTTCGGAGACTCAGCTTCCGCACTCACCGCAGCCACCCCTTTCGACGCCCGGGTCTATTTTCACCGACTGTGATCCGTGAGCAAGTCAGGTGCGAACGGGTGTGTCCCGATCGAGCTCGGGTTCCCTGCGCTCTTGGCTTGGTGGGCAAACGACCGGCCCAGGACCAGGCAGCGGGGTGCACGCGAGTGGGATCCGCCCCCCGACCCCACCCGTGCGAAGCATCGCCTGCCACCACGCCAAACATTCTCTTTGTCCCGCCGCCTGCCGCAGCACAGTCCCCGCGGAGCCGCCTATCGAGGCGGCCGACCCCCCGTTTGAGTCAGTTCAGACTTTGCGGTTTACCCATGCGTAAAAGCTTGTAAACCCGACGATCGCAGCTAGTGCGGGTACGGCGGAGCGCCCACCCCGGCGACCGAGTGAGTGCCCCACGGTGTCCGTTCCACGATGCGCGCGGCCGCGCTGCGCTCGCCCACCGTCACCGTCACGCTGCGCGCCTTGAGGGCCTCGACCGGCAACGATTCCGCCGAAGAACTGAAAACCGTCCCCTGCCAGTGGTAATGGCCGTCGATCGGGTCCAGGTGGCCGGTCAGGCGGACGCGGACCGGATGGCTGGTGCCGGCGATCGTCAGCGTCGCCGCGCCGTCGTAGGTCTCGTCGTCGCCGGCGCCCGACGACAGGTCGAACGCCGACACCACCGGGAAAGGTGGCGCGGGTGCGAGATGGACTCGCTCGTTGAACACCTGCTGGCTGCTGCGAAGCACTTCGATGCGGGTGCTGGCGGAGTGCTTCATGAGTCGTACGCACTCGGCGACGTAGCGCGCCTGCGCGGCGGCATCGGGGCCGGCGACGAAGAAGTAGTTCGGGAAGCCGTGAACGGCGACGCCCTGGAAGGGCTCCATGCCGTCGTGCCACGCCTGCCGGATGGTCAACCCGCCGGTGCCGACCAGCGCCGTAATTGTGTCCCGATCGGGGACCGCGAAACCGGTGCCGTAGATGATGGCGTCGGCGCGGTGTTCGGCGCCGTCGCTGGTCCGGATGCCCGACGGGGTGATCGCGCCGACCGCCGATTTCACCAGCGCGGGCCTGGCACGGCGGCGTAGCCACCGCTTGACTCGCGTTGTCGGCCACGGCATCCCGTCGACAATCCGGCGCGGCGGGTATGCGAAAACGGTGACCGAGGCTGCCGTTGCGATCAACTCCCCGATGCGATGACCCGCGGTGGCGTCGGTGCCGATGATCGCGATGCGTTTGCCGCGGGGATCGAACCCGGAATCCCATTGCGCCACATGAAAAGACGTTCCCCGGAACTCGTCGCGACCGGCGAGCTCGGGTATCCACGGGACGTATCCCGGTTCGTGGGCCGCGATGACGATGCCGCCGTGGAAGATCTCGCCGCAGGTCGTTCGCAACTCCCAGGTGTGGGTGTCGTCGTCGAACACTGAACCCACGACCTCGCGACCGGAAAGCAGCAGCCCGTCCAGGGGTGCCGGCCAGTCATGCGGTGTGTCCGGTGCGCAGTCCAGCATCACGATGTCCGTGATTCCCGCCGCCAGCAATTCCGTTGCGGCGCACCGGCCGCGAACTCCGGCGCCGACGATGACGACGCGCGTTCGGCTCACAGAAACCTGGTGCGCTTCCAGGCGCGGCGCGCGATCGGTCCCATCAGGCCGACCTCGGTCAAAAACGCCGCGAGCGGAGCGAACCCGGCGACCTGCATTTCGTAGCGATGCGGGCTGCTGCGTGCGGTCGCGCGCGCCCGCTTGGCGTCCAGGCCCGCCCGCGCATACGGAACCGGATTGCTGAACAGGTAACGGAAGAAGTAACCACCGAGCCCGTTGATGTTGGCCATGAACCACTTGTTGATCCGGGGCATCTCCTGCACCCGTTTGCGTGCGCCGTCACGCGCGAACTGGATATGCCGCGCCTCTTCGGTGACGTGAATTCGCATGAGCCGCTGGATGATTGGCTGCAGCTCCGGGTCGTCCATCATCTGCCGCTGCAGCGAGTCGAAGATTTCCTCCCCGATCAGCGCGGCGACCCACAGCATCGAGCCGCGCTGGAACGCCAGCGGCAATGCGTTGATGACGATCCGGTGCACCCATCGCGGGCGTACCGGCCTCGCGCCGATGCGTTCGATGGCC